>RXJW01000052.1 GCA_003963005.1 Burkholderiales bacterium | reverse complement strand
CACCAGGCGCTGCGCCATGACCGCCCGCAGCGACGCGCCGACGAGGAAGGGCTCCACGCCCATGTCCACCAGCCGCGTGACCGCCGACGGCGCATCGTTGGTGTGCAGCGTCGCGAGCACGAGGTGCCCGGTCAGCGCCGACTGGATGGCGATCTCGGCCGTCTCGCGGTCGCGGATCTCGCCGACCATGATGATGTCCGGGTCGTGGCGCAGGAAGGCCCGCAGCGCACGGGCGAAGGTGTAGCCGATGTCGGGCTGGGCCTGCACCTGGATGACCTGGGGCAGCCGGAACTCGACCGGGTCCTCGACGGTCAGGATCTTGCGGGTCTGGTCATTGGTGGCGGCGAGCGCCGAGTACAGCGTGGTGCTCTTGCCGGCGCCGGTGGGGCCGGTCACGAGCACCAGGCCGTTGGCCAGGCCGAGCCAGCGCTTGAACTGGCGCAACTGCGAGGGCCGCAGGCCCAGGCGTTCGAGCGACAGGTCGGCCCGCTTCTTGGGCAGCAGGCGCATGACGATGGACTCGCCGTACACCGCCGGGATGGAGGACACCCGCACGTCCATCTCGGCCCCCGCGGCGCGTGTGGAGATGCGGCCGTCCTGCGGCAGCCGCCGCTCGGCGATGTCCAGGCCCGCCACGAGCTTGATGCGCGAGGCCACGGCGGGGTAGCGGTCCATGCCGAGCGCCAGGCGCGTGTGCAGCTGGCCGTCGATGCGCAGGCGCACTTCGAACTCGCGCTCGCCGGGTTCCAGGTGGATGTCCGAGGCGCGCGACTCGACGGCCTGCGCGATCAGGTTGTTGACCCAGGCGATGACCGGTGCATCCTCGGCCATCTCGCGCAAGGCGCGCTCGTCCAGGGCCTGCATGACGAGATCGCCCTGCTCCAGCCGCTGCACCCAGCGCTGCACGTCGTCCGGGGCCATCAGCCACCAGCGGGCGCCTTGCAGTTCGGGCTGCGCCTGTGCGAACTCGCGCACTTCGGCATCGAGCGGGTCGGCGCTGGCGAGCTGCCAGCCAGCCTCGGTCAGCCAGGCCAGCAGGCCCAGCCGCAGCAACGGGCCTGCGCAGCGTTCGAGCGCTTTCTGGCCGCCACGCAGGGCGGCTTCGTCGAGGTCGTCGAAGCGTGCCCAGGCCAGACCGAGCTGGTCGGACAGGCCGGCATACAGACGCTCCGCCGTCACCGCGCCCATGCGCAGAAGCACCGCACCCAGCCGACCGCCCTGCTCCGCCTGGAAGCGCAGCGCCGCGTTCAGGTCATCGGCCCGGATGTGTTCGCGGGCGAGCAGCAGCTCGCCGATCAGCGGGGCGGCAGGCGTGGCATCACTCATGGCTTCGGCGCGGCGTCGCCCTGGTCCGGGCCCGCCGGGCGCGCCCATTCCAGCTGCTTGCGGAAACTCTCGGTGATCGCCTCCGCCTCGGTGGAGTCGTTGGCGATGTAGGGCGTGATCAGGATGATCATTTCGCGGCGCGACTTCTTGACCTGCTGCGACTTGAACAGGCTGCCCAGCACCGGGATGTCCTTCAGCAGCGGCACGCCGCCGTTGCCGTCCGAGGCCGAGCCGTCGATGAGGCCCGCCAGCAGCATGGTCGCGCCATTGCGCAGCGTCAGCTTGGTCTCGACCTTGCGCGTCGAAATGGTCGGCGTCGTCGAGTTGCCCGACGTCGTCTGGACCGGCCGACTCACTTCCTGCGACAGGTCGATGTCGATTTGGTCGCCAGAGTGGATGACCGGCTTGATGCGCAGGATGACGCCCGTGGAACGGTACTGGTAGGTCGCCAGCAACTGGCCGGTCGCGCCGCCTGTGCCGGTGTTGGTGCCGATCTGCGAGCTGAGCACGGGCACCTCGTCACCGACCTGGATCAGCGCCGTCTCGCCATTGCGTGCCATCAGGCGCGGGCTGGACAGGATGGTGGCGCGCGAGTTGCTCGCCAGCGCATCGATGGCCAGGCGTTGCCCGCCCAAGGCGTTGAAGATCTGGACGTTGAAGCCGCCCGTGCTGCCGGAGCCGCTGCTGGCCGAGGCCACGTAGCCGGGCCCTTTGGTGCGCTCGATGTGGCTCGTCAGCCACTGCACGCCGACTTGGGCACCGTCCTCCAGCTGCAGCTCGGCCACGGTGACTTCGATCAGCGCTGACTTCGTCGGCTTGTCCAGCGTCTGCAGCAGCGCTGACACCTGGCCGAATTCCTCCGGATTGACCTGGAAGATCAGCGTGTTGCTGGCCTTGTCGACGACGACATTGGACAGGCGGCTCGCGGTCGAGGCCGCGGAGGCCGTCGCCGGCTGGCCGGCCGTGCCGGCGGCGGGCGTGCTCGCGACCGAGCCGCCACCGCCCAGCACGCGCTCCAAAGTGACGGCGAGCTGCTCGGCGTCCTTGTGCTTGACCGGGTAGGTGAAGAGGTTCTTGCCCACGCCGCGTTCGTTGGGCTTGTCCAGCGTCTTGGCCCATTCGGCGATGTGCGCGACGACCTTCTCGCCTGCGGCGAACACGAAGACCTGGTTCAGGCTCGACACCGGCAGCAGGATGATGGGGTTGCGCACGCCCCCCTGCACCAGCGGCGCACCGACCGGGTGGACGGCATAGCCCTCCGCCGACAGCACCTCACCGAGGCGGCGCGCGAGTTCATCGGCCGACCAGAACGCCGGCGTGAGGGTGAGGCTGGTGCGGCCCTTGAGCGCAGGCTGGTCGAGCACTGCCAGCGCATCCAGCGCGGCCTTGACGTTGTCCGGGTTGCCGCTGATGAGCACCGCATTGCGCGTGGAGTCTTCCTGCACGCGGATGCGATCGCCGAAGAGCGTGCGCAGCCAACCGGTCACGTCCACCTGACGCACGGACTCCAGCGGGATCAGCTGGAAGATCGGGCGCAGCGACGGCGGCACCTCGGGGAGTGCCGCGCCGTAGCGGATGCCGGGCAGGTCACCCTGGCTCGCGTTGTCGGGCACGACCCGCACCAGGCCGGCCACCTCGACGACCGACAGCCCGTAGCTCTTGAGCAGCAGGCGCACCGCCGTTTCGATCTGCGCAGCGGTCTGGCCATTGCCGGTCTTGAAGGTGACGAGGTCCGGCCGCACCGCCACGGCCGGGTCCACGCTGACGTTCTTCTTGAGCACATCGGCGTAGACGACCTGGATGAAGGTCGGCAGCGCCACCTGCTGCAGGTTCACCGCGGCAACGACGTCATCCTGCGGCTGGGCCACCGGGGCCGTGACGGCGAGCTTGGGCTCAGCCACCTCGGGCGCCTTGGGGCCCGGCGTCACACGCGTCACAGCCGGCGTGGTGTCGCGCGGCGCGGTCGTCTCGGACATGACGCCGGCCACCGGCAGCGGCTTGGGGAGCTGCGGCACGATCGGCGCGCAGCCGCTCAGGGCCACGAGGGCCGCCACCGCGAGCACGGTGGGTCGCAGGGTCTGGAACATGGGGGTGTCACTCACGGAAATCTGCTCCCAACGGAACCTGTTTGTTGCCGGCGCGGATCATCACCACGCCGTCTTCGATCTTGGTGATGCGCTCACCGCTGGGAACCTTGTCGCCCACCGCCAGGCGCAAGGAAGGCTTGGCAGCGGCGGCGAAGCTGATCAGGACCTTGCGCTCGCTGCCGCGACCGAAGAAGCCGGCCACTCGCCAGCGCTTGTCTTCTGCAGGCCCGGCGGCAACGGCCTGCGCTGCCTCCTGCTCGAACACGGGCGACGCCGCGAGACCGATCGCCTTGGCCGCCTGGTCGGGACGCCGGGGGAGATCCGGCAGGCGCCAGGCATCCCGGCGCGCGCTGACGAGCGGGGCATCCGCCGCCGGTGCCGGCGCCAGCAGCCAACCGCCACCGAACGCGGCCGCCAGCATCAGCCAAGGCAGGAACTTGTTCATGGCTTGGCTCCCGGGCGCGCCACGATGCGCAGGTCCATCTCGGCCACCGCGGGCTGCTGGGTGCCCTTCATGACGAAGCGTTCCACGACGATGCGGCGCTCCTGCCCGGCCATCTCGGCCAGCAGCGTGAACAGCGGCGTGCGCTGCACTTCGACGCTCATGCGTGCCTTGAGCAGCACGTGGCCCGGTGGCAGGTCATCGGTCGGCTTGGCCCCCGCTTCGGCGCGGACCAGGGTGATCTCGCGCACCTTCAGGCCCAGGCGCTGCGCGGTGTTGCGCAGCCAGTCCTGCAGGCCGGCCTCGGTCAGCGCGAGATCGGGGTCAGACCAGACGGCCGTGTCGTACGCCGCCCGCAGACCGGCGACCTCCTGGCTGCGCTGCGCCCAGTTGCCGTCCTTGGACAAGGCCTCCAGGCGAATCACCTCGGCCTGCGCGCTGCGGTTGCGCTCGACCTGGCGGTCAGCGGCATCGAAGCCGGCGAGGAGCAGGTACAGACCCACCAGCAACGCCGCCAGCCAGACGCCGATGCGCAGCACGTGGGAGTCGTCCCACTGCTGACGCAGCTGGGCCCATTGCAGGTGCAGAGATTCGCGGTTCATCAACGGGAAGGAATGGCGTCGAACACCGAGGCGGGTGGCAGGCCATTCTCATCGGGCTTGGCCATGATGGGCTTGGCGGGTGGAGGTGGTGTGCGCGGCCCGGGCGGCGCGGCCTGCACGAGCGGCGGCGGCGTGGCGGCCGGGCGGGCAGCGGGCGCCGGGGTCGGTGCAGCGGCCTGGGGCGCGGGCGCGGCGCTGGTGACCGGCGTGCCGACGGATCCCTGTACCGGCACCGCCGCCTCGCCCACCGCGCGCGCCTCGGGCGGGAAGGCGCCGCGGATGCGCATGTCCATGGTCAGCAGGCCACGGCCGTTGTCGGCGCGGGCCTCGGTCACGTCGGTGAACCAGCCGCCCGCCTGCAGATCGCGCACGACCACGGCGCGGCCCGTGTTGGCACCCAGCTGCAAGGCTATGCGAAGCTTGTCGCGCTCCAGTTCCAGCTCCTTGATCTGAACATTGGAGCGGCCCAGCGTCTCGTTGAGATGGCCGATCACGTCGACCGGCTGCGGCACGGCCATCCAGGCCGCCAGCTTCTCGATGTCGGCGACCTGGGCCAGCGTGCCGTCACGCGCGGCGACGACCGGTGTGGCGGCGGCCTTCAGGCTGTCGAGCTGCGCCGCCAGGCGACGCTGCTCGCGGTGGGCGTCCCACAGCTGGTGAACCATGACACCGGCCGCCAGCGTCAGGGCCACGCCACCCATGAACACGAGGCGCTGCTCCGCACCCCGCGCATGGTCATCGGACGCTTGCAGCGCGTGGCTGCGCACCCAGGGCTGCCCCGCAGACACCAGCTGCGCGGCCGGCAGGGCCATGGCAGACAGGTCACGGCTGGCGCCGCTCGCCCGCACGAACTCGGCCCAGTCGGCCTCCGTCAAGGCCTGCGGCCACCACCGGCTGGCGGTGAGCCAGCCATCCAGCCAATGCTGGGCCTCGAAGCCCTCGACGCCTTGCACGAGCCGCAAGCCATCGCCGGTTTTCGTGGCCGAGAAGGTTTCAGGCATCAGCTGGAAACGGGCCGCATCGGCGCCCGCGGCCTGCAGGTCGCGCTCCAGCGCTGCAGCGTCCCACGCCACGGCGAGGCCATGATCGCCGGACAGCGCGAGCCGGGCATCGGTGCGTTCGAAAGGCCGCCAGGCTTCGACCTGCAGGCGCAGCGCTGCGAGCCGCTCGGGCGCCGGCAGGCCGTGAAGGCGGAACCATTTCAGGCGGCACCGGCTTCGAGCCACGACCAGGGGCACGCGTGCCCAGGCGGAGGCATGCAGCACACCTTGGAAGCCTTCAAGGCACCACGCTGCCGGTGGCGCTGCTGACGCTTGGAGAAAGGGGAAACGCGAGAGCGCGGGGAGCTTCATCAGAGAGGTTGAGCCGCTTCGTGCTGTGCTGTTCGGTGATGACCCACGGGCCGAGCTCCCCTGCGGGCGTGAGCCGCAGATTGTACTCAAGGGCCCTGGGCAGGCCGGGGGCCCAGAGCGTGACGCGGGCGTCGTTGCCGGGGAACAGGATGTAGTCGTCTTCGTCCAGCGGCATCGCGAAGATCTGCCGCAACTGACGCAGGTCCAGCAACTGGTCCCGGGCACGCAGCATGAGCACCTGGTCGATCTGCGCGCGCGCCATCAGGGGGAACATCGCCCGCAGCGTCGCCTCGGGGGCGGTCGCCGGGTTGAACAGGTGGCCGACGTCCGGCGTGAGCAGCGCGGTCAGGCGTGCCAGCCGCTCGGGCTCGTCGCGCCACAGCGGCATGGTCTCGAGTTCACGAAGGCTCACCAGCCAGTCGTTGCGCGGGCCGGGCAGGCCCAGCGCACGGTATTCCGCACGCTCGGCACCGTTGAGTCGCTTGAGGTTGTCGGTGTCGATGTAGTCGTCGAGCACGTCGACCATGGCCTGCGCCCGCGCCGGCGACACACCGTCCTGCACCAGCAGGCTCTGCAGGACCGGCCGGGGAACACCGTTGGCTGACAGCAGGCCGCGGAAGTCCTGCACGCGCAGCAGCGCGCCGTCCGCCGACTGATACAGGGCGCCGTCCATGCGCAATCGCCCGGTGCCGTCGCCCCGCCCCGCGGGAAGCAAGGGCCGCGTGGCCATCCAGTAGGCCGTCTGCGCGAGCGCGCTGGAGACGGCGGCACTGCCGGCCGCGTACTGCTGAAAGTCGAGCGCGTTGCGCCGCAGTTCGTCATTGCGCTGGGCGAACCGCTGAACGACCAAGGCCATGACCGCCAGGGCGCCCAGCACCATCAGCAACACGTAGCCGGACTGTTGCCGACGGGCCTTCATTGGCTCTCCCATTGAGCCAGGCGACCGCGGCCCGGCGAGGTCGCGCTGATCTCCGTCACCATCGGTCCACCCGCGTCGGCGCCCAGGTAGATCCAGACCGCTCGCGGCAGGCGTGGCATGCCCAGGAGGGCAGCGCGGCGGACGTCCGTGTCGCTGGCCGCCGCGCTCAGCTCGGCCGCCGTGCTCGGCACCGGCCACACGTCCGACCAGGTACCGCTCGGGCTGAGGTAGCGGAAGCGGGCCTCTGCTCCCTGCCAGCTGAGGAGCTCCACGGGCACGGGCTCGTCCGTGCGGGGCTCGTCATCCGGCGTCGGCACGAGCAGCAGGCGCTGACGGCCACTGCGCGCATCGGCCTCGATCTTGAGCTGGACCGGCCGACCCGCCAACCCGGGCAGGGCCACACTTTCGCTGCTGACAAGGCGCAGGTTCTGCGCATCGCCGACAAACTGCCGCGGCGCCCCTACCTGCTCCTCCAGCGCCGCCCGGATCAGGCTGCGCACCCATTCACGGCGGACGAGGTCGAGCTGGGACGAGGCGCCGGATCGCTGCAGCAAGCGCTCCACGCGGGCCACCTGCTGCATGGCCTGCCAGAGTACGACGGCGATCATCGACATCAGGGTCAGCGTGACCAGCATCTCGACGAGTGTGAAGCCGCGTTGGGCCGCCGTCCGCTGCCCCAGGCCTCGCGTGCTGTGGGTCATGGGCGTCCTCCGGACGCGGGCGTCGGTTCGGGTGACGAGGCCGTGGCCCGTTGCGACGATCCCACCGGAGCCCAGCCGGTGACCGACTGTTCCCACTCGACCACCGGCCCGTCAGCGCCGTCTTGCAAGCGTGCTCGCACCCGGTACAGGCCGAGCTCCCAGCGCGGGAGCATGCTGCCCCCGTAATCGAATTCGTGGCGGACGGGCTCCACGAGCGTTGACGACCAACGCAGCGTGAGACGCCCCTCCGTCTGCTCGCCCTGAGGCTCCCGCGCGGGGTTGATCAAGCCGAGCCAGCGCACGCCTTCGATCTGCAATTGGGCGCGCGCCTGGGCCTGCTCCAGACGCACCGCCGTCTGAAGGTTCTGGCTGATCCATGCAAACAGCATCAGACCCGCCGTGCCGAGAATGGCCAGCGCGACGACCACCTCGATCAGCGTGAACCCGCGCGCACGCGGCAGCGCGAGCGATGCCCGGTGATCAGCCACCGTCATGGACACGGCCGGTCACCGGTTCGATGCGCCAGACCTCGCGCGCTTCGCCGCGTCGCAGCTCGACGGTGCCGCCGGTGGCCACCCCCAGCGCGTCGTAACGCAGCGGCGCCGGCAGGCGGATTTCCGTCTGCGCGGGCGCACCAGGCACGGCCGCGAGCAGGTCCTTGGCTTCAAGCATCAGAGGCTCGCCGGCGATGAAGGTGCGTACGGGCAGCACCTCCAGGTAGGCGCGCAGGTCATCCCGCCAGCCGCGTTCACGGGCCGCGTCCAGCCAGCCTGCAGCGCGGGGCGCGACGATGCCGGTCGCGAGTGCAAGCATCACCAGCACCACGAGCATCTCCAGCAACGTGAAACCGCGGCGCCGTGCGCAACGGGTCGCCCAGCGGGGTGTCCGCCTCAAGGCAGGCCGCTGCACGCCGACGTCAGTTGGCCGGCAGCACACCGATGTCAGCGGCATCGCCTTCGCCACCGGCCTGGCCATCGGAACCCAAGGAATACAGGGCAAAGGGCTGACCATCGCGGCCGGGCACAGCGTACTGGTAGGGATGGGACCAGGGATCGAGCGGCACCGCCTCATCGAGGTAGGGGCCACGCCAACGCGGCGCCAGCGCGGGGTCCGCGGGCGCCTTGTTCAACAGCGTCAAGCCTTCCTGGGCAGTCGGGTAGCGGCCAATGTCGAGCCGCAGGTTCTCCACCGCGCCGCGCAGCAGCTTGATCTGGGTCGTGGCCGTCGTCACGCGGCCTTGGTCGACCTTCTTGAACAAGCGGGGGCCGACGAGGCCGGCAATCAGGCCGATGATGGTCAGGACAACCAGCATCTCGAGCAGCGTGAAGCCGCGGATTTGCGAACGCACGGGGCGCTGATCAACGCTCATGACAGGGGCAGCAGTTCAAAGGTGACAGTGTAGTGGCGACAACGCAATCAGCGTCCGCAGGCCACCAGCCCGCAAGCGCCCCAGGCCGCACCGCGGCGCCGGGGCCGCAGACATGAAAAAAGGGCACCCGAAGGTGCCCTTTTGCTTGGCGCGGAGGCGCTTTGCTTAGAACGTGTTGGCGCCGTACGGACGCTCCAGGGGGATGTAGCCAGCAGCAGCGCCATTGATGGCTTGCTGGTACACACCCTTGACCACGCCGATGTTGGCATTGATCGTGAAGACGATCGAGCCACGCTTGCCGGTGCTGAACGTGCAGATGTCCGAAGCGTTCAGCACGGTCGTGCCGCTGGCGATCAGCTTGCCCGACTTGGCGGTGCCGTACGTCGGGGTCACGCCGGTCTCACCGTAGCAGGTGGCCGAGTAGTCAGCCGACTGCGAACCCGTGTTCTGGAAGAAGAAGCGGGTCAGGTTGCCGTTGGTGTTGTCGTTGTTGAAGAACGCCGAACGCAGCTCGATGCCGTTCGCGCCCCACACCCACCAGCTGCTGTTGCCAGCCAGGGTCTGCGCGCCCACGCCAGCCAGCGTCGGGTTGGCGACAGCCGAGACGCCGAACGTGCGCGACGTGCCCAGGGACTGGGTGACGGCGCTGTTCAGGCTGACCTTGACGTTGGTCGAGCCGTTTTGCGTCAGGTTGGCAGCGTTCACGGTGAACACGGCGGTGCCGGCGGTGGCGTTCGCGGTGACGGCCGGAGCGGTGCTCAGCGGAGCGGTCGTGGTCACGTTCACCGAGCTGTTGCCAGCGCCGTTGAAGCTCGTGATCAGGCCAGAGAAGTCACCGGCGATCGTCACGACGACGTTCGTCAGGATGCTGTTGGCCGTCACGGCGACGCCCGAGGCATTCAGGAAGTTGCCGTCAACACCGATGCTGAAGTTGGCGCTGGCGTTGGTGGACGTGTCATCGTTGGCAGCAACGAAACCGAACAGGGGCTGGGCGCCGCTGTTGAAGTTCACGTCAGCCTTGGTGCCGGTGTCTTGCGTGGCGGTCAGCGACAGGGCGCGGCCGGACGTGGCGACGGTGGCGGAGACGTCAGTCGAGTTGTCGACGCGAGCGGTTTCACCGGTGTCGAACAGAGCGACATTCAGCTTCTCGGTGGCGCCAACGGTGGCCAGGCCATGACCGTTGATCGACAGGTTCGCGAAGGTGATGGTGTCGTTGATCGCGATGTTGGTCGTCACGTTCACGTCCCACACGCACTCGGTCGCCGAGGTGCGCTTGACGGTGATGTTGGCAGCGCCAGCACCAGCCAGGACGGGCAGCGTGGAGCCGCAGACCAGGGTCGTCGTGGCGCCAGCCGGCTCACGGACGATGATGGTGAAGGGCTGGGACACCACACGAGCGACGCCCATCGTGTAGACGACGTTAGCCAGCGTGATGGGGCTGCCCGAGGTGATGGCTTCGACAGCGTACTTTGCCGTGGTCGAGGACACCGAGCCTGCCTGAGCACCAGCACCACAAACCGCAGCGGTCGCGACGGCCAGGGCCTTGTAGGTGAAGTTCTTCATTAATGAGCCTTCCGGATCGTTGTTGCAACAAATTAACCGAACACAAGCGAAGCTGAACACTCAGCACACCGCATTGGGTCGATTGCCATGCCCGTCACCGGACCATCGCAGCCACCAACGCGGCGACCACTGCGTCGACACAAAGCGCTCATGCTTCGCCTCCCCTACTTTGACTGGCATGGCTCAGCACCGTCCAGCTCAGCAGGTTGCCCGGCAGCATAGCAGACGATCTGACGGGTTTGTCCGTTCAGCCAGGGTACAGGCTCGGGGTTTGCCCGAGATGCGTTGCTTGTTGACATCAGTAGCCCCTGCTTGACCTGTGACAAGGCCCCGTCGACGACAGCCGCCCCCGGCCGCGCTCCCGGCAGCAAACTGGCTCCAATTTTCTCAGATCGGGACGTTCCAGGCACGACCTCTAGAATGTCGGGCTGCCCAAGAAGGTTTGTCCCGGACACCGGGCTTCTTTGCCTCTCCCAGATGTGCCACGACCCGCCCCGTGCGTGCCGCAGGCACCGCTACTTCGCGACATGACCACTTCCACGCCATTTCAAGTCGACGACACCCTCGACAAACTCGAACGCGCCGTCTTCCAGCGCCAGACGCGTGAAGGCGTCAGCTTGCTGCTGCAGCTGCTCAGCCACGTCGCCCAGGCCCGCGACCCATTCGGCATCCTGCCCCAGGGAAGCACGGCCGAGCAACGCCGGGCGGCCTACACCCGAATCGCCGCCATGATTTCGGCGCTGCTGTGCAGCCCGGATTTCCAGATTGACCTCGGACAGATTGAGTTTCTCGCCGGTCGCAAGCCCGTCCTTGAAGCGTTTTTCGAGCTCAGCGGGTATGAAGGGCCGTTTCATCTGCTTCGCTATAACGGTATTCGGAATGCGAATGGCAGCCTGACGCTGCGGCCCAATCAGGTTTTCGTGCTGTCGCTGTTCTATTCACTGGACGCGATGCCTCCGGAGTTGATGTCGGGCGTGCTCAAACTGCCACCGGATCAATTGCTGCCCCTCATGCTCGGCTGGTTCACGGCACCGTTCGTCCATGCCGCGCATGGCGAGGCCAATCGCGGCTTGCTGCTGGACCATGCCGACCTCATCGCCAACGCCATCCCGACGCAGGGCATCGTCCAGGCGATGACTTCGGCCTGGATGCACTGCAGCTATGCCGACCACCCGCACAAGCACAAGCTGAAGACGGCACTGAACGAGGTGTGGAAGCGGCTGGACAAGGCCGGCGGTCTCAAGTCGCGCAGCGTGCCTTACAAAATTGTCGAGCGGCCGACCATCCTCGTCGCAGCCGAACGCATGTCGGTGGGCCATGCCATGTACCGAAGCTACGCGGCTTGCATCCGACAGCTGAAGTCGCGGTACCGCGTCGTGTGCATGGCGGTGCGGGGCTTCATCTCAGAGACGGCGTTCGACCTTTTCGATGACGTGGTATTGCTCGAGCCGGGCATCAATATGAAGGATATTGGGGCGCACATCGTGAAGATTTCGCCCGACATCATCTATTTCCCGAGCCTCGGCATGTCGGAATGGACGCAGATGATCGCCAATCTGCGCTACGCCCCGATCCAGGTCATGACGCTGGGGCACCCGGCGCCCGCCATGATGGACACCATGGACTACACCCTGGTCCAGGCCGGCCACGGCGAAGCCTCCTGGGAATTCGGCACCAAGGTGCTCGAGCGCCGCGCCTGGGGCAGCTTCGCGCCCTACAGCGACGACATCGACTTCAACATCCCCAAGGTGCCGTTTGACGACGGGGCGATTCACATCGCCGTCAACAGCTCCCTGATGAAGCTCTCCCCTCGCTTCCTCGCGCTGTGCGAACGGCTGGAGAAGGAAACGACCCGGCCCGTCCACTTCCACTTCTTCGCCAGCGCAGCCGGTGTCATGTACGACCGCATCCGGCAGGTCTTCGAGCGGCGCTTCCGGCGCTTCACGCTGGAGCCGTCGCGCCAGTACGCGGCATTCTTGCAGCAGCTCAAGCGCTGCGACCTCGCGCTCGCTGCCTTCCCGTTCGGGAACACGAACAGCACGGTCGACACCTGCCTGCTGGGTGTGCCGACGGTCGCCTACTACGCGAATGAAGTGCTGAGCATCGGTGACCGCGACGTGATGCGCATGGTCGGGCTGCCGAGCTGGCTGGTCAGCGACAACGACGAGGACTATTTCCAGACGGCCATGAAGCTGATCCACGACGACGCTGCTCGCCAGGCCATCGTCGACCAACTGCAGGGCACGGACGTCAAGGCCAAGCTCTTCCAGCCGCCCCGCCCGGAAGACGAAACGGAATTCGTCGAAGCCTTCGACTGGATGTATCACAACCACGAAGCCCTGCAGGCCAGCTCGCAGCACCTCCTGAAGGTCGGCGAGCCCATCCCCGCCTGAACGCCATGAGCCAGAAACCCATCTACGTCACCCAACCCTACCTGCCGCCACTGGAGGAGTTCCTGCCCTACCTGCAGAAGGTCTGGGACAGCAAGTTCCTGACCAACAGCGGCCCGATGCACCAGCAGTTCGAGCGCGCGCTGGCCGAGTACCTGGGCGTGCCGCAGGTGGCGCTGTTCTCCAACGCGACGCTGGCCCTGGTCACGGCGCTGCAGGCCCTGCGCATCACGGGCGAGGTGATCACGACGCCTTATTCCTTCGTGGCCACCGCGCATTCGCTGCTGTGGAACGGCATCAAACCGGTGTTCGTCGACGTCGACCCGGTGAACTTCAACCTCGACCCCGCCAAGGTCGAGGCCGCGATCACGCCGCAGACGACCGCCATCATGCCGGTGCACTGCTACGGCCATCCGTGTGACGTGGACGCCATCCAGCGCATCGCAGACACCTACAACCTGAAGGTCATCTACGACGCTGCCCACGCCTTCGGCGTGGACTGCCACTGCGGCAGCGTGCTGAACCACGGCGACCTGTCGATCCTGAGCTTCCACGCCACCAAGGTGTTCAACACCTTCGAAGGCGGCGCCATCATCTGCAAGGACGCCAAGACCAAGCTGCGCATCGACCAGCTGAAGAACTTCGGCTTCGTCGACGAGACCACGGTCGTCGCCCCGGGCATCAACGGCAAGATGAGCGAGTTCAACGCGGCGCTCGGCCTCGTGCAGCTCCAGCACGTGGACGAAGCCCTGCGCCAGCGCGCGCTGGTGGACGCCCACTACCGCGCGACCCTGGCCGACGTGCCCGGCATCACCTGCGTGCCGGCCGGCCCGGCGCAGCGCCAGAACCACTCGTACTTCCCGATCCTCGTCACGCCCGAATACGGCCTGACGCGCGACGAGCTCTACGCCCGCCTGCGCCAGCACAACATCTTCGCCCGGCGCTACTTCTATCCGCTGATCAGCAGCTTCCCGATGTACCGAGCCCTGCCGTCGGCGGCGCCTGCCAACCTGCCGATCGCCACACGCGCGGCCGAGCAGGTGCTGTGCCTGCCCATCTACCCGGGCCTCACGCCCGACGAGCAGGACGAGATCGTCAGCCTGATCCGCACGCAAGGGCGCTAGGCGGCCATGCGGCTGGCCATCATGCAGCCCTACTTCCTGCCCTACATCGGCTACTGGCAGTTGATGGGGGCAGTGGATGCGTTCGTCGTGTACGACCGCATCAAGTACACGAAGAAGGGCTGGATCAACCGCAACCGCATGCTGCTCAACGGCAGCGATGCGATGTTCTCGCTGCAACTGGCCGCGGGCTCGGACCAGCTCATGGTGTGCGAGCGCGAGCTGGCGCCGGCCTTCGACCGCCGCAAGCTGCTGGCCCAGTTCGAGGGCGCCTACCGCAAGGCGCCGCACTTCGATGAACTGCGCCCCTGGCTGCAGGAGCTGGTGCTGCACCCGGCCCACAACCTGTTCGACTACCTCTGGCAGTCCATCGTCAAGGTGCGCGACCGCCTGGGGCTGACGACGCGGTTGATCGTGTCGTCCGAGGTGCCCCATGACGAAAGCCTGAAGGCCCAGGACAAGGTGCTGGCCCTGTGCGAGGCGCTGGGCGCCACCACCTACATCAACGCCGTGGGCGGCATGGAGCTCTACGAGCGCGAGGCCTTTGCCGCCCGGGGCATCACGCTGCAGTTCCACAAGTCGCGCCCGTTCGAGTACGCGCAATTCGGCGCGGCGTTCGTGCCGTGGCTGTCCATCCTGGACGTGCTCATGTTCAACCCCGCCGCGGTGGTCGACGACGCCGTGCGACATCAGTTCGACCTCCTGTGACCCCCTACCGCTGGACCAAGCTCGGCCGCCCCTTCGTGCCACAGCAGATCGAAGGCCGCCCCTGGTTGCGCAGCTTCGCGCAGGCACCGCACACGCTGCTGCTGGCCGACCGCATCCGCGTGTACTTCTCCTGCCGCCCCGAGCCGGACGCCCGTGGCCAGTTCGTCAGCTACTCCGCCTGGGTGGACCTGGACCGCCGCGATCCGCTGAAGGTGCTCGACATGGCCACCGAGCCCATCCTGCCGCTGGGCGGCCTGGGCTGCTTCGACGAATTCGGCACCTACCCCGTTTCGGTCATTGCGCAAGGTGACGTGCTGCGCGCCTACTACGCCGGCTGGACGCGCTGCGAGTCGGTACCCTTCGACACCGCCATCGGCACCGCTGTCAGCCGCGACGGCGGCAAGACCTTCCAGCGCGAAGGCGACGGCCCGCTGCTGGCGGCGAGCCTGAACGAGCCCTTCGTCATCAGCGGTCCCAAGATCCGCCGCTTCGGCCACCAGTACCAGCTCTTCTACATCGCCGGCCGGTGCTGGAAGCTGGTCGACGGCCGGCCCGAGCCGGTCTACAAGATCCGCATGGCCACCTCCGACGACGGCCTGAACTGGCAGCGCCTGGACCGCGACCTGATCGAAAGCCGCATCGAGCCCGACGAAGCCCAGGCAAGCCCCGACGTGTTCGAGTCGGGTGGACGCTTCCACATGTTCTTCTGCTACCGCCACAGCGCGGGCTTTCGCGGCAAGGAAAAGGGCTACCGCATCGGCTACGCCAGCAGCACCGACCTGCTGACCTGGACCCGCGACGACGCACGTGCCGGCCTCGGCCTGTCCGACGAGGGCTGGGACAGCGAGATGGTGGCCTACCCGCACGTCTTCCGCGTCGACGGCGTGACCTACATGGCCTACCTCGGCAATGCCGTCGGGCGCGACGGCTTCGGCATCGCGCGCCTGGAAGGAGACCTCTGATGCGCTGGCGCAAGCTCGGTCGCATCTTCAACCCGTTCGAGCATGAGCTGCCCGGCGCCGGCGCAGGCTTTGCGCAGTCGCCCCAGGCCGTGGTGCTGGACGACCGCGTGCGGATCTACTTCTCGACCCGGGCGCGCGGCGACGACGGCAAGTTCCTGAGCCAGGTGGCCTTCGCCGATTTCAGCCGCGACCTGCAGCGCGTGCTGGGCGTGAACACCGCGCCGGTGCTGTCGCTCGGCGGCCTCGGCTGCTTCGACGAGCATGGCATCTTCCCGTTCAGCCCGACGCCGGTTGGCGACGAGATCTGGGCCTACACCACCGGCTGGAGCCGGCGCGTGGCCGTGTCGGTCGAGACGGCTGTCGGCCTCGTCATCAGCCGCGACGGGGGGCGCACGTTCGAACGCGCCGGCCCGGGCCCGGTGCTCGGCCCCAGCCGGCACGAGCCCTGCCTCGTGGGCGACGCCTTCGTGCGCCACTTCGGGGGGCGCTTTCACATGTGGACGATGTTCGGCACCGGCTGGAAGCAGTTCCCGGGCGAGCCTGCGCCGGACCGCATCTACAAGATCGGCCACGCCCACTCCGCCGACGGCATCCACTGGACCAAGGACGAAGGCCGCGCCCTCGTGCCCGACCGCCTCGGCCCCGACGAATGCCAGGCGCTGCCGGCCGTCATCCCGGTCGGCGACCGCTACCTGATGGTGTTCTGCTACCGCGAGGCCTCGGGCTTCCGCACCGACCCGACCCGCGGCTACCGGCTCGGCCAGGCCTGGTCCGACGACCTGCAGACCTGGACGCGCGCCGACGACCTGCCCCGCTTCGACCGCGAGCCCGGCGCCTGGGACAGCGACATGGTCTGCTACCCACACCTCACGGCGATCGATGGCCGCATCGTGCTGCTGTACAACGGCAACGCCTTCGGCCGCGAAGGCTTCGGCGCAGCCGTCCTGGAGCCATGAACCTGCGGCTGGACAGCGCCGGCGCCGAGGCGCTGCTGGTGCATCTGCGCGCCGCGGATGTGGGCTTCGTGCCGCCGCTGAGCAGCCGGGTCGACCTGGCGGGCTACGCAGCCAAGCTCGCCGCCCATGCCCGCCGTGTCGAGGCGTGGGACGGCGACACCCTGGTCGGCCTGATCGCGATGTACGCCAACGAGCCGGCCCAGGGCGGTTTCATCACCAACGTCAGCGTGCTGCCGACGCATCACGGCCGGGGCATCGCCGGTGAACTGCTCCGCCGCACCCTCACGCTGGCGGCCGAGCTGCGCCTGGCGCGACTGCGCCTGGAGGTCTACGCCGACAATACGGCGGCGCTGGCCCTGTACCGCCGTCACGGCTTCGAGGCCGAAGCCCCGGCAGCGCCCGGCCCCACCCTCTTCCTGCACCGAGAGCTTTGATGAGCAATTCCCGCGACTACAACGCCGAACATGTCGACAACGCGCGCAAGTACGCCTACGGCTTCGACTTCGACGTGATGCACCCGCTGATGGTGCGCTCCTTCGCCCCGTTCTTCCGCCCGGGCAGCATGCTGGAACTCGGCAGCTTCAAGGGCGACTTCACGGCGCGCCTGGCCGAGCACTTCAGCGATCTGAGCTGCGTCGAAGCCTCCGACCAGGCCATGGCCGAAGCCCGCCAGCGTCTGGGCGACAAGGTGCAGTACTTCAATTCGCTGTTCGAGACGGTGCAGCTGCCGCGCCGCTACGACAACATCGTCATGACGCATGTGCTGGAGCACCTGGACGACCCGATCGCCGTGCTGGGCCGCATCAACCGCGAATGGCTGGCGCCCGGCGGCCGTTTCTTCCTGGCCTGCCCCAACGCCAACGCGCCGTCGCGCCAGATCGCGGTGAAGATGGGTCTCATCGACCACAACGCCGCGGTCACGCCGGCCGAGGCCGAGCACGGCCACCGCTGCACCTACGCGCTGGACACGCTGGAGCGTGACGCCACGCGCGCCGGCCTGAAGGTCATCCACCGCTCGGGCATCTTCTTCAAGGCGCTGGCCAACTTCCAGTGGGACCGCCTGCTCAAGACCGACATCATCACGCCGGCCTACCTCGAAGGCTGCTTCCAGCTCGGCCAGCAGTACCCGGACCTGTGCTCGTCCATCTACCTGGTCTGCGAAGCGAATTGAGTACCGCCGGGTCGAGCCGGCGCATCGCCATCGTCGGCTCGGGCTTCAGCGGTGTGGCCGTGGCCTGGCAGCTGCTCGGCGGGCTCCCGTCGGGCAGCCGCATCACCCTGATCAACGGCTCCGGCCGCTTCGCCCGCGGGCTGGCCTACGGCACGCAGTCGGCCGACCACCTGCTCAACGTCCCGGCCGGTCGCATGAGCCTGGACCCGGCACAGCCCGAGCATTTCGTCCAGTGGCTGCGTGCTGCAGGAAGCCCCTCGGCGCAGGGCAGCGAGTTCGTCTCACGGCGCCGCTATGGCGACTACCTGCAAGCCTCGCTGGAGGCCCGCATCGCCAGCCGCCCGGATGTGGCGCTCGACCCGCGCGTGACCGCCGTGACCGACGTCACGCCGCACGCCGGGCGCTGGCAGCTGCAGTTCAGCGACGGCAGCACGGACCTCTTCGACGCGGTGGTGCTGGCCATCGGTCACCTCGCGCCACGGCCGCCGCACCCGGGCCTCGTCGGCCTGGCCGGCTATGCCGCCGACCCCTGGGCCGAGACGGCCCTGGAGGGCCTGGCCCCTGACGCATCGCTCGCACTGATCGGCAGCGGGCTCACGATGCTGGACGTGCTCATTTCACTGCGCGCCCGCGGCCATGCCGGGCCGGTGCTCGCACTGTCCCGCCGGGGCCTGCTGCCCCAGGGCCATCGCCGCAACGAAGGGCCGCCGCAACCGTGGGCGCTCGACCCGGCGATCGCAGCGGGTCGACCGCTGCGCGAACAGCTGCGCCGCTTCCGTGCCGAACTCGCCCGCGCCCAGGCCGCAGGCGTGGACTGGCGGGACGTGTGGGCGGCGTTCCGCGCCGACACGCCGCGGGCCTGGCGGGCGCTGGATGCGTGGGGCCGCCGCCAGTTCCTGCGTCACCTGCTGCCGTACTGGGACGTCCATCGCCACCGCGCGGCACCGCAGGCCCGTGCGGTGCTGGAGGACGACCTGGCAAGCGGGCGGCTTCGCCATGCCGCGGGCCGCCTCATCGGCGTGGACGCCAGGGCCGACCGGCTGCACCTGCACTGGCGAGCGCGGGGCCGCGCCGAGGTCGAAACCTTCTCGGCCGCCCGCGTCATCAACTGCTCGGGCCCGAGCTCGGTCATCGATGCCGAGTCGTCACCCCTGCTGTGGCGCCTGCAGCAGGCCGGCCGGCTGCAGCCCTGCCCGCACGGCCTGGGTTTGCTGGTGGACGAGCAGCACCAGGTGCGTGACGCACACGGGCGCGGCCAGGCCGGCCTGCACTACATCGGCCCGCACCTGCGTGCGCAGTTGTGGGAGGCGACCGCGGTGCCCGAGCTGCGCGAGCATGCCGCGCAGCTTGCTGCGCAACTGCTCAGGCGCTGAGCAGCCCCTGCAGGGCGGTGACCGCTGCGGCCAGCTCGACACGGCTCGTGTCCAGGCGCAGTGCCGGCGACAGCGGCTCCTCGTAGGGCGCGGAGATGCCGGTGAACTGCGGCAGCGCCTGCGCCCGCGCGTTGCGGTACAGGCCCTTGGGGTCCCGCGCCTCGCACACCGCCAGCGGCGTGGCCACGTGCACCTCGCGGAAATGCGCAGCGCCGACGATGTCACGCGCCATCGCGCGGTCCTCACGCAGCGGCGAGATCAGCGCACAGATGACCACGAGGCCCGCCTCGCGCATCAGCCGGGCGACTTCCGCGACACGCCGGATGTTCTCGCGGCGATCCTCCGGGCTGAAGCCGAGACCACGGCAGAGCCCGCCGCGCACGGCGTCACCATCCAGCACCGCCACCGGTTGCCCGGCCGCCAGGAGCTGCTGGTGCAGGGCCGTCGCCAGCGTCGACTTGCCGGACCCCGACAGGCCGGTCAGCCACAGCACACGGGGTTCGCGCGCGGTCACGGGCATCGCCTCACTGACGGGCAGCCGCGGCCGGCTCGGCCTTGCGCTGCGCAATCGCGTCATCCAGCGCCGCGACCAGCGCATCACGCTTCGGCAGCACCTCCAGCACCTGGAAGCGCATTGCCAGCAACTGGATCAGGAAGCCGACGGTGGCCTTGTTGTCGGACACGCTGGCAGACAGGTCCAACCGGTTCACGACGAAGTTGTCGACCGCCTCGACCTTCATGCCGGCCAGTTGGTCACGCAGCGTCAGCACCGCCGGTTCGACCGCCGTCCACGGCATGGCCAGGACCTGATCGCGCAGCAGGCGCGTCAACGCGGCCGCATCTCCGCCCGCTTGGGCATGACGCGCCAGCACCTCGTTCAGCAAGCCCGCCATGTGGCGGGCCGATTCACTCTCCTGCAGCTCCCGGGTCTTGCGCACCGCGTCGAACACGGCGGGCCAGTCGCGGCGCGCCTGGGCGAAGACCGTCCGCTGCGTCTGGTACTCGATCAGGGCCGGCTTGCTCAGCAGGTCCAGGGCCTTGGCCCGTTCGTCCATCGCGCTGGCCACACCCGCCATCACCGGAGCCCAGGTGGTCTCCGGCGCACGCAGCATCTCACTGGGGCGTGCCGGCAGCGCGAAGCTGGGAGGCGTCGCTTCCGTCGCGGCCGGGGCCGTGGCAGCCAGCGCGCATGGCGGGGCCGCCAGGGCGATCAGGGCTGCGGTCAACGGGGTCAGCAGGCGCGCAGCAGGGTGAACCGAACGATAGGCGCGCGAAGCGCGGTGAAGAGCAGCTTGCATCATGAAGACTCCAAAGTAGACGCATGGAACTCCGACCCGAGCCAGGCGCCGAGCAGCGCCCGAGGCCGGGTCGTGTCGAGGGGGTTCAGGTCGCGCAGCACCGCTTCGCCGGCGCCGTCGTCCACGAGCCGCGCCACGCGCACGCCGGCACAGGTCGTGGGGAGGCTGGTTTCCTGGTCGGCCAACAGCTCCTCGAAGAGCTTTTCGCCAGGGCGCAGGCCGGTGTACTCGATGCGGACATCGTCGCTCGAGTGCCCGCTCATGCGGATCATCTGCCGGGCCAGATCCGCGATGCGCACCGGCTCGCCCATGTCCAGCACGAGCACCTGGCCACTCTCGCCGATCACGGCTGCCTGGATCACCAACCGAGCGGCTTCGGGGATGGTCATGAAGTAGCGAATGATGTCCGGATGCGTGACCGTCACCGGCCCGCCGCGAGCGATCTGCTCCTTGAACTTCGGAATGACGCTGCCGCTGGACCCGAGCACATTGCCGAATCGCACTGCCATGAAGCGGGTGCGCAGATGCTGCTTCGAGAGGGCCAGCAGCACCATCTCGGCCGCCCGCTTCGTCGCGCCCATGACATTGGTCGGGTTGACGGCCTTGTCGGTGCTGATCAGCACGAAGCGCTCGGCCCCGCATTCAGCCGCCGCCAGCGCTGCGTGGTAAGTGCCGAGCGTGTTGTTGCGGATGCAGGCCGCCGCATTGTCGGCCGCTTCCATCAGGGGCACGTGCTTGAACGCCGCCGCGTGGAACACCAGCTGCGGCCGGTGCTTGGACAGGGTCGACCGCAGGTGCTCCAGGTCCTTCACATCACCGATCACGCAGACCAGGTCGAGGTGCGCGAACCCCTCGGACAGGGCCTGCTCCACGGCATAGAGGGCGTACTCGCTCAGCTCGTACAGCACGATCCGGCTCGGGCCGTAACGCGCGATCTGCCGGCACAGCTCGCTGCCGATGCTGCCGCCGGCGCCGGTCACCATGACGACGCGGCCGTTGATGCAATCAGCAATGCCGGCTTCGTCCAGCTGCACCGGTGGCCGCCCCAGGAGGTCGTCCGGCTCGATGTCGCGGACCTCGTTGACGCGGCGGCCAGCCAGCAGCTCCGCGCTGCTGGGCACCGTGAGCACCGGCAGGCCGGTGCCGGCCGCCACATCGAGTGCCTGGCGGCGTTCGGCAATGGAGGCGGCGGGCATGGCCACGATGAGGTGCGTCACGCCGTGCAGCGGTGCCAACCGCCGGGCCTGGGCGAGCTCGCCCAGCACCGGCAGCCCTGCCACGCGGCCGCCGTGCTTGGCCGGGTCGTCGTCCAGGAAACCTACCACCACCCAGCCCTGCGTGTGCTGGATGCCCGCCACCAGCAGCCGCCCGGCATCGCCTGCGCCCAGCACCAGCGCCCTCCGCTGCTCAGTCGCACTGCCGTTGATGCGGCTGCGCATGTGCTCGTAGAGCATGCGATAGCCCATGCGCATCATCGCCAGCAGCATGAGCGTGAACAGCGGATGCAGCGCGAGCACCGCGCGCGGCACGGCCTGCAGATGGGCCATCCGAACCGCCGCCATGCCGATCAGGCCGCCCAGCAGGCAGGCCACGGCCAGGCGTTTGACCTCGCCGAAGCCCGAGAAGCGCCACATGCCCTTGGGCACGCGCAGCAGCCACAGCACCCCGGCATAGACCCCCAGCAGGCCGAGCAGCACCCAGGCGTCATACCCGGGCCGGGCCGAGAACCAGCGCTCGAAGCCGAGGCGGAAGAGATAGGTCGCCTGCCAGGCCAGCGCCACCACGGCCACATCCAGCAGCAAGGCCAGCGCCTCGCGGTGCGGCCGCAGGCGGGTCAGGACGGTGTCGAGGGTTTGCCAGTTCAGCATGTCCAGGTCGAGGACGGATCGCGGTTCAGGGTTGTCGAACCCGTCATTGTCGACTGACGCGGCGCCCCTTGTGCCGAAAGCTCAGCGTCCATGGCCGGTCGGCTCCACACCCAGCAGCCGCAGTGCCTCGCGCACGGCGTCGGGCTCAACACGGATGTCGCGCTGCAGGGGCAGCGCATGCGAGCCGGGCTGCGCCTCACCCACCACGAAGCAGTGGCGCACGCCCAGTTGCTCCAGGGCATGCGCCCACGCAGGAAAATTGGCCGCGAAGCTCGAACAGAGCGAGACGACCACGCTGCCCGGCGCGCAGAAGACGGCATTGGACATCGCCGAGCCCTGCGCACCGACGATGACGTCGGCCCCCTGAAAACGCCGCACCTGGTCAGCGAAATCCAGGGTTTCCGGGTGCAGTTCCTCGAAGCCCCACTCGGCCACCAGCAGGTCGCGCAACGCGTCTTCGTTCTGCACCCGACGCGTCAGGCTGCGGCGCCTGACCAGCAGCCGCCCGCCACGGCGCTCGGTCGGCGCCGGCAAGGCGTCCAGCACGCGCTGGCGCAGGCGGGCCATACCGTCGACCGACGCCGGTGACACCGATGCGAGGTTCGGTGCGCCGACCCGGGTGGCATGCGGAAAGTAGACGTCGGGGCCGGCCCAGACCAGTCGATCCACCTGCACCGCCTGGCCGCGCGGCACCCGCCGCAGCGGCGCCCGGTCCCCGAGCAGCAGGGCCAGGGCCTGGTAGTGACTGGACGGCATGTCGTCCTCCACGAGGACCTGCACCGGCAAGACCTGCGGGAGGTGTTCGAGGGCGCGCAGCCGAAGCAGGTAGTCCAGCAGCCAGTGACCGTAGAACCGGGCGGTGCTGCCGAGCAGCGACCAGGCCGTCCCCTCGACGTGCAGCACCGGGGCGTCGCGCAGCAACACCTGCTGCACCGATGCCAGGGCCATCCAGCTGTCCGAGTAGGGCCCGGTCAATTCGCCCAGCGGGTGCGTCAGCGAATCGCACCAGGCGTCGCCCGTCTCCAGCAACACCACGTCACTGCCGGCGCAGGCCGTGGCCCGGCGAGCCTGTGCGACGTAGCGATCGCTGGTGATGGCCGGCCCGATGGCCCCTTCGAGCTGCAAGGCGCCGCCGACACAACGGGGCGCGGGAATGTCGAGCAGACGTGCCGGCTCCAGGATGTCCACGGTGGCCGCCGGGCCCGAATCCTGCGCCGACCGAAGCGGGAACGGGCCGTGCAGCGCCGAGCCCAGCCATCGCTGCAGCTGCGGCAGGTCGGCCGCACCGAGGCGGTCGCCCGATTCGAATCGGAGCCGCGCCTGCAGCTCCAGCAGCCGCTTGTCCGCCGGCGCTGCCGCGAGCGCCTGCGCCACGCTCGCCAGCAGGTGGCGGCGATGGCTCGACATCGCATCCGCCAACTCACGGCGCCATGCCGCCCCCCGCTCCGCTGCGGTTCCCGCCTGGGTCAGCGCATGGGCTGACACGCCACCACCGCTGCCATGGAACCGGAGGGCCAGGCGCAGACTCCGGGCCAAGGCCCAGTCAGGCTGGGCCTGCATCAACGGCAACAGCTCCTGCTCGCACTGCTCGAACGCACCGGCGTTGAGCAGGCGCACCAGCCGGTCCTCGATCCGGGATCTGAAGGCCGGCCTGGCCAGCAAGGCCTGCGGCAGGCCGGCGGCGAACTGCATCGCCTGCTCGCCCTGGCCGAGCGCCAACCAGGCGTCCAGCAGCGCCAGGCTCAGCTCCTCCTGGGCCGGGAAATGCTTCAGGGCCTGTTGCAACACATCCACGGCCTGCGCGAAGGCCGACGCGCGCCAGAGCGCCAGCGCCAGGAACGCGAGGGCATGCGGTTCGCCCGGGTGCTGCCGCAGGACCGACACGCAGAGGTCCACCGCCTGCTGATGGTGGCCCGCCAGGCTGGCCTGGCGCGCAGCTTCCAGCACAGCAGCCGACGAGGCACCCGGCGCGCTCATCGCCTCACCCCCGCAGGACACGCACCAGGGTCTGCGCGATCAGCCGGAGGTCGGTCGCGAGGCTGGCCGTGGCCGCGTAGTCGGCCGAGAGCCTGAGCTTGGCCGGCAGGATGACCTCGCGGTATTCGCGCTCGGGGTCGGCCGCCGCCGCGAGCAGTTCGGCCTCGTGGCTGAAGGCAAGCGAGGCCGGGTCGGTGATGCCCGGTCGCACGGCCAGCACGCGCTCGCGCAGGTCCGCCGGGTAGAGCGCCACGTAGTGCGGCAGCTCCGGCCGCGGGCCGACGAGGCTCATCGCACCGCGCAGCACGTCCCAGAGCTGGGGCAACTCATCCAGCTTGGTCTGGCGCAGGAAGTGCCCGGAGCGCGTGATGCGCGGGTCAGCGCCCACGGTGATGGCCGCGCCGGGCTCCACGCGCATCGTGCGGAACTTGTGGATGGTGAAGGGCTCGCCCCGGCGGCCGACGCGGGTCTGGCGAAAGAGCACCGGGCCCGGAGAGTCGACCTTGACCCAGACCGCGGCGAACAGCAGCAGCGGCGCCAGCAGCACCAGGCCCGCCGCGGCGCAGGCCGCGTCGAACAGGCGCTTGCTCAACGCACCGCTCACGCCAGCAGGCTTCGCACGGCCGCAATGACGCGCTCGACGTCGGCGTCGCTCATCGCCGTGTACAGCGGCAGGCTCACCATGCGCTCGTAGGCCTTCTGCGAATGCGGGAACTGCTCGGGCGTCAGATGGTAGCGGTCGCGCCAGTAGGGATGGAGGTGCAGGGGCACGTAATGCACGCTGCAGCCGATGCCGGCGGCGAACATGCCTTCGATGAAGGCGTCGCGCGTGATGCCGGCGTCATCGGCCAGGCGCAGCACGTAGAGGTGCCACGCATGGACGTCGCCTTCCGGCGCGTCCGGCGGCAGGACGACCGGGAGATCCGAGAAGGCCTCGTGGTAGCGCGTGGCGATCTGCGCGCGCCGCTGCTGGAAGGCGGGCAGGCGCTTGAGCTGGTGCAGGCCGAGTGCCGCGGCGATGTCGGTCAGGTTGTACTTGAAGCCCGGGGCGACGATCTCGTAGTACCAGCTCGGCACCTTGGCCGTGAAGCGGTCGAAGGCGTCGCGGCTCATGCCGTGCAGCCGCATGATGCGCGCCCGCTTGGCCAGCTCCGGGTTGCGCGTGACGAGCATGCCGCCTTCGCCGGTCGTCATCGTCTTGTTGGCATAGAAGCTGAAGACGGTCGCGTCGCTGCCGAGCGTGCCGATCAGCTCCTGCTCGATCGTCGTGGGCAGCGCGTGCGCCGCGTCTTCCACCACGCGCAGGCCATGGCGGCGGGCGATGTCCAGCAGGGCCAGCATGTCCACCGCCAAGCCCGCGTAATGGACCGGCATGATCGCCTTGGTACGCGGCGTGATGGCCGCCTCGATGGCGGCAATGTCGATGTTCAGCGTGGCGGGGTCGATGTCCACGAGCTTCACGTCCGCGCCGAGGTAACGCACCACCTCGGCGGTGGCGGTGAAGGTGTGCGTGGTCGTGATGACCTCGTCACCCGGGCCGATCCCGATGGCCTCGAGCGCCAGGTGCAGGCCGGCCGTGGCCGAGTTGACGGCGATGCATTCGAGCTGGCTGTCCTCGGCCTTCTGGCCGAGGTACTCGGCAAACGCCTGCTCGAAGCGCTTGGCCTTGGGGCCGGTGGTGACCCAGCCGGATTTGAGCGTGTCGACGACCTCGGCGATCTCGTCGTCACCGATCTCGGGCAGGGCGAAGGGCAGGAAGGGCTGGGCAGTCATCGGGCAGATTTTCGCGGATCAGGGCTTCTCGATCAGCACGAGGCGGTGGGTGCGCAGCCAGGGCACGGCGTTGAGCAGGCCGTAGCCTGCCGGCCAGGCGCGCGCGAGCGGGGGCGCCAGCGTCACGCGGCGAGCGGTGAACTGCCCGGCCGGGAAGAGCTGCTTCACGCGGCGCAGCGGCACGCCGCGAACGTCCGGGTTGCGCGGGTTGTCGACGGTGAAGTCGTACCAGACCACGGCGCCGCCCGGCCTGAGCCAGCGCCACATGGCGTCGGCCACGCGCTGCTGCAGGGCGTCGTCCAGGATGGACGAGAACACGGTGGACTGCAGCACCAGGTCCTGGCTGCCCGGCTCGACCGGGGCTGCTGATGCGTCGCCGGCCAGCAGGGTCACGCCCTCGGGCAAGGCCGCGCGGGCGGCGGCCAGGCGCTCGGGAAGCAGCTCGATGCCGGTCAGATGCACCGGCAGCAGCCCGAGGCGCAGCAGGTCCAGCAGGTTGCCGCCCGCACCGCAGCCCACCTCGGTGGCCCGCCAGTCCGCCGGCTGCCCCGGGCGAGCGGCCAGCAGCCGCAGCAGCACACGCTGGCGCTCCTGCCACATCTGCCACACCTCGGGGCGCAGCAGGCTGTAGCGGTCGGGCTGCAGCCGCTGCGCCCGGCGGGCGTAACGTTCGGCGATGCGCTGGAGTTCGGTCATGACAGGGCCTGGATGAACCGGGCCGCGAGGACCGGGTAGGCGTGGTGGGCCAGCGCGTAGGCCCGGCCGCGTTCGCCCATGGCGCGACGCTCGGCGGGCGTCAGTGCGGCAAGCTGGCGCAGGCCTTGCGCGACAGCGTCGGGGTCCTCGGGCGGCACGGTCAGCCCGGCGTCCGCCTCGGCGACGGGATCGTTGCCGGCTTGCACCGAATGCAGCACCGCGCGGCCGGCCATCAGGTAGTCGATCAGCTTGTTCGGCGCGATGCCGAAGCGGTAGATCGGCGTGCGCTGCCAGCCGATGTAGGCGATGTCGATGCGGGACAGGAAGGTCGGGATCTGCGCCTTGGGGATGGGCGGGAAGAAGCGCACGTGGCGCAGGCCCTCGGCCTGGACGCGCCCGGCCAGGCGCTGCGCCTCGTGGCCGCTGCCCACGAGCACGACGCTCAACGGCGCATCCTGCAGCCGGGCGGCGGCATCGAGCAGCACGTCCAGCGCATTGGGCAAGCCCATCGAGCCGGCGTAGCCCACGACCACCCGGCCGGCGGCATGCTCAGCAGCCAGGTGCGCGTCAAGGTCAGCCCCGAGCGGCGCGCTGCTGCCTTGCCACTCCTCAGGGGCGAAGCCGTTGGGCACGATGTGCAGCTTGGCCAGGTCCAGGCCCCGCGAGGCCATGTGCTCATGCACGCAGGGCAGCATCGACACGACCCGGTCCGCCTCGCGGTAGGCGTCGGCCTCGGCCTTGCCGCACAGCAGCGCAAAGGGGTGGCGCGGCGACATGCCGGACAGCTCGATCAGCGACAAGGGCCACAGGTCGTGCACCTCGTAGACCAGCTTGGCACGAGCCAGCCGCGCGAGCTTGCGGGCGACCCAGACGTCCATCGGGTAGGTGCTGGAGGCGATGACGGCGTCAGGCCGGAATTCGCCCGTCAGTCGCCAGGCATCGCCCCGCAATTGCCGCAGAAAGGACAGGATGTTGCGCAGCCGGCCCACGCCGTTGCCGCCGTAGTGAGGCGTCGGCAGCCAGCGGTAGCGGATGCCGTCGATCACTTCCTCGCGCGCCAGGCCTTGCATCTCGGGCTGCACGGCCCGCACATGCGAGTAGCTCGCCGCGACGATGAGCACCTCATGCCCTGCCCTCACCCATTCCCTGGCGAGGTAGTAGGGCCGGAACTCCATGCCGTGGGCCGGCGAGCCCGCGTAGTGATTGACCAGCAGCAACCTCACGCCGACAGCTCCCGCAGGCGAGTCAGGAAGCGTTGCACGTGCGGCTCGAACAGACCGTTCACGGCGACCCAGTCACGGTTCGTGACGGCCAGGCGCACCGTGTCGAGCGCCGCCATGCGGGCCGGCAGGTCGTCCAGCGAGCCGACGATGAGGCCGCGTGCGGAGTCGCCGATCAGCTCGCGGTTGGCCGGCAGGTCGGACAGCAGCGGCACCGCGCCGTGCGCCATCGCCTCCAGCACCGAGACGGACACCGAATCACTCTCGGGCAGGCTCAGGAACCACGTGGCCCGGGCGTAATGCGCCGCCTGGGCGGCAGCGTCCAGCCGGCCGACGAAGCTCACGCGATCGCCCAGCCCGCGGGCGGCCACCTCGGCCTCCAGCGCAGGACGCAGCGAGCCCTCGTTCGCCACCACCAACCGCGCCTCGGGCTGGGCGGCGGCGATGCGGGCGAAGGCGTCGATGACGAGCTGCGGCCGGTAGATGGGTTCCAACCCCCGGTTGGCGAAACACAGCCAGGGCTGCTTCTTCGCGTTCTGCCTGGGCATCGCCTCCAGGCCGAAGGGGAAGACCATCACCTCGCCCGCGCCCAGCTCGCGCATGCGCTCGGCCATGTGCTGGGAGTCCGACGTCGTGAGGGCGCAGCTGCGCAGCGCCTTCTTCGTGAGCCACTTCCAGCTGCCGCCGCGGTGGGGCGTGACGAGGATATCGCTGCCCCAGGCCGAGCCGGCTATCTGCGCGCGCAGGCGCCACCCCAGCTTGGCGGCCCAGGCCAGCGTGCCGTGCGAGGTCAGGTAGTGGGCGTGCAGCCAGTCGGCGTCGGTCTGCTGAAGCCAGGCGCCGACCTTGGGCAGTTGCTTGACCAGGGCGATGTTGCCGCCGCCATGGTCGGGTGCGGTGTTGAGCGCGAGGCGCTGGGCATCGGGCAGCAGCCGGTGGAACTCGGGCAGGAAGCCGCGCGAGGAGATCGCATGCAGCTGCACCCGGGGTGCCAGCGCACGCGCCCACTTCAGCAGGTGCGGGCTTTCGCCGTCGCCGATCAGCACGAGCCTGAGGCCGCTGCCGAGGCCCGGCTGGCCCTTGGGCGTCTGCGGAGCCGTCATTCCGGGACCCCGGCCCAGGCCTCGTAGGCTTCGCGCAGCTCGGGGTGGCGGGCCAGCAGCGCGGCATCACGCTGGCGGGTGTCGCCCACCTGGCGGGCGGGCTGGCCGGCCATGATGGCGAAGTCCGGCGCGATGCCGCGCAACTGCGAGAAGGCACACAGCATCGCGCCCTTGCCCAGCACGGCACCCGGCTCGATGAGCGTGTGCGGGCCGACGAAGCTGTACGCGCCCAGTCGCACCGGCGCTCGGGCATAGCCCGGCGGATGGCCGCCCTGCACCGCGAAGCGCCGGCCGTTGACGCGCAGCGCGTTGTGCGTGCTGTGCGTGATGATCGAGCAGAAGTTCGTGATCTGGACGCCCTCTTCGATGATCAGGCCGGCACTGGCATCGATGAAGTTGAACTGGCCGATGAACACGTGGTCCGCGAGTTGCAGCCCCTCCTCACCTTCGATGCAGGTGCTGGGCGCGATGCGCGTGTGCGGCCGGCCGCGTTCGCCGAAGACCATGCGGAACAACAGGGCGCTCGCGAGGCGGCGGCGCCATTGATTGAGCCAGGGGCGGATCATTCCCAAGTCCAGAGTGCCCAGAAAAAGTAGCCGAAGTAGACCAGCATCGCGGCCGACACGCCCCAGCCTGCGCCGGCGAGGCCGCCCCACTGCAAGCCCGCCGCCAGCCCGGCGACGAACAGGACCTGCCCCACGAGCGCGAGCTTCAGGCCCCAGGCCTGCGCGCCCCAGGCCATCATGACGACGGAAAGCGGCGAGGCGATGAAGTGCAGCGCCACGTAGGGCGCCAGCGACCGGGCCAGCTCGCCGGCCGCTCGCCACTCCGGCCCGAACACGGAGGCGAACAGCCACGGCCCGAAGGCCAGCAGCACCAGCATCAGCGGCAGCGCCAGCGCGGACAGCAGCAGCAGGTTCTTGCGCACGAGCGCCCGGCCCTCGGCCAGGCTCGCGGCCTGCGTCAGGCGCGGGTACAGCGCCTGCGACAGCGACCCACCCACGAGCGAGGCCGGCGCCTTCAGGTAGCGCAGCGCCAGCGCCCAGGCGCCGGCAGCGGGGGCACCGAGCCAGGCCGTCAGCACGGCGAGCGCGAGCGTGTCCTGCAGCGCGCCGGCAAAGGCATGCGGGGTGTTCAGCAACGGGAAGTCGCGGTGGCGACGGGCCACGTCGCCCAGCGCCTGCGGTGTGAGCAGGCCGCGCCAGCCCCCCGCTGGCGCCGGCCGCGCCTGCAGTGCGGCGGCTGCCGCGGCCCCGAGCGTGGCCCCGCCCATCAGGCCCCACGGCCCCGCCTGCAGCAGGCCGAAGCCGACCTGCGCCACCGCGCCACCGCCCCATTGCACGACACGGGCCCAGGCCAGCGCGGCGAACTCGCCCGCCCGCGCAGCCCACTGGCCGAGGGCCTGGCTGGCCGCACCGGCCATCACCGCCAGCGGCAAGGCTGCGGCCACGGGCAGGTCGGCCCAGAGCATCCAGGCCCCGCCCACGAGCACCATGGCGGCCGTCACGGTCAGCAGCACACGCAGGCACAAGGCCAGCACTGCGGCCGCGCCGGGCTCGTCACGCTCCAGGGCCAGCGAGAACTCATAGCGCGCACACCCCACGACGGCCACATTGCTCGCCACCGTCCACACCAGCGAGAACTGGCCGTACTCGGCCGGTGTGTACAAGCGGGCGATCCACGGCCCCAGCAGCAGCGGGATGGCCTGGGCCAGCGCGCTGCCGGCAAGCAAGGTGAGGGTGGCGCGCTGGAGGCTCATTGGGGGTCGGAGGGACGCGGGATTCTAGAATCCGCAGTCCACCCAAGGCCCGCAATGAACCAAGCTGCTCCAACCCCGCCCACCGACGACAACCAACTGATCGCCGAGCGCCGCGCCAAACTGAGCGCGCTGCGGGCCGCCACGGCGGTGCCCTTCCCCAACGATTTCAAGCCCCAGCACCGTGCGGCGCCCCTGCAGGCAGCGTATGCCGAGGTGCCCAACGAGACCCTTGAGCCGCAGGCCATCCAGGTCAGCGTCGCGGGCCGCATGATGCTCAAGCGCATGATGGGCAAGGCGAGCTTCTGCACGCTGCAGGACGCCACCGGCCGCATCCAGCTGCGCGTGACGGTCGACAACGTCGGCCCCGAGGTCTACGACGCCTTCAAGCACTGGGACCTGGGCGACATCCTCGGCGGCGAGGGCGTGCTGATGAAGACCAAGACCGGCGAGCTGACCGTGACGGTCACCACGCTGCGCTTGCTCACCAAGAGCCTGCGCCCGCTGCCGGACAAGTTCCACGGCATGACCGACCAGGAGCAGAAGTACCGCCAGCGCTACGTCGACCTGATCACCGACGAAGACGCCCGCAAGCGCTTCGTCGCGCGCAGCCAGGGCGTGTCGGCCATCCGCAGCTTCATGGTCGAGCACGGCTTCCTGGAGGTGGAGACGCCGATGCTCCACCCGATCCCGGGCGGCGCGAACGCCAAGCCCTTCGTCACGCACCACAACGCGCTGGACCAGGAGATGTTCCTGCGCATCGCGCCCGAGCTGTACCTGAAGCGCCTGGTGGTGGGCGGCTTCGAGCGCGTGTTCGAGATCAACCGGAACTTCCGCAACGAAGGCATCTCGGTCCGCCACAACCCCGAGTTCACGATGATGGAGTTCTATGCGGCCTACTGGACGCATCACGACATCATGGACTTCACCGAAGCGGTGCTGCGCCACGCCGCCATCGCCGCGACCGGCAGTGCCGCGCTGACCTACGCCGGCAAGCCCGTGGCGCTGGACAAGCCCTTCGCCCGCGTGTCGGTGCGGGATTCGCTGATCCAGTTCGCCGGCCTGACTGGCGACGAGGCCGACAACCCCGAGGTGCTTCGCGCCAGGATCGTCGCCGCCGGTGAAGAGGCCCCGGCCCGCTGGAGCCTGGCCGAGCTGCAGTTCGGCCTGTTCGAGGCGGTCGTCGAAGAAAAGCTCTGGGAACCGACCTTCATCATCGACTACCCGGTCGAGGTGTCGCCGCTGGCCCGCGCGTCGGACGCCGACCCCAAGATCACCGAACGCTTCGAGCTCTTCATCACCGGCCGCGAGTACGCCAACGGCTTCTCGGAGCTGAACGACGCCGAAGACCAGGCCGCCCGCTTCCAGGCCCAGGTGGCCAACAAGGACGATGGGGACGAGGAGGCGATGTACTACGACGCCGACTTCATCCGCGCGCTGGAGTACGGCATGCCCCCGACCGGCGGCTGCGGCATCGGCATCGACCGGCTGATGATGCTGATCACCGACTCGCCGTCGATCCGGGACGTGATCCTGTTCCCGGCGCTGCGCCGGGAAGCCTGAGGCCTCAGGAGCCCGCGAAGAGATCGGCGGTCACGGGGCCGGGTGCGTCCATCACTCGGGGCCGCAACGCGGTGCGTGGGCGCGCCGGCTTTTGGCGGTGGGTCTCCGGTGCGACCCACCACCCCTCCTCTGCAAACAAATCCGGCTCCGCGCGCCAGGCTGGCGGCGGCGCCGTGTCTGCGGGTGCGAGCGGGGCCGCCTGCAGGTCGGCCGCCGGGCAAGGCACCAGCAGCTGCTGAGCCTCTGCCAACGAGCCGTGCAGCCAGCGCCGCTGCACATCCGCGGGCAGGAGGGCTGGCATCCGCGCCTCCGGGGCCAGCGGGTGGCGCAGGCGCCCGTAGACCGCATGCCCGGTCGCGTCGAGCGTGAGCACGCAGAACGACAGGCGCCTTTCGCCGTCAGGCCCCGCCCCGTCATGCCAGAGGCCCGCCAACGCCAAGGGCCTGCCGTCCGCGCGCTGAATGGCCCAGGCCTCGGGCCGACCCGCTTCGTAGCACCACGCCGTCAGCCGCTCCACAGGCACCACGCAGCGGCGACCTGCCCACCAGCTCTCTCTGAAACGAGGGTTGGACTTCATCGTGTTCACGGGGCATTCACGGGCCGGGGCTGAGGCGTCATCGCCCGGGGCTGCGGACGACCGCAGGCCGAACTGTCCTGTCCAAAGCTCGCCCAGTGCGGCCGTTTGAGTGCCGTGCCCGGCGACGATGAAAGCGGCCGGCTCGACGCCACGTGCTTTGCCGCCCTCAGGCAGGTCAGGCAGCGTCACGCCGAACGCCGCCATCAAGCGGTCGACGTCCGTCACGGGTTCGTAGTGGGAGCGCATCCGGGTTCCTGGGTCGATCGATCGGCAATACTGTACATAAAAACAGTATTGCAGACCGTCGTCCGATCCCGAATGCGACTGGGGCCTGTCAGGTCAGCTGGCCACCGCTTGCGGCGCCTTGCCCGCAATGATCATCGCCAGCACCTCGTCCTCGGTCACGTCGGCCGTGCGGCACGTGGCCACCGGCCGGCCGTTCTTCATGACCATGAGCCTGTGGGACAGTGCGAACACGTCCGGCATGTCGTGCGTGACGAGCAGGATGCCCACGCCCTCGGCCGACAGGCGCCGGATGAGGTCGTGCACCATGGCCGTCTCGGCCGGGCCGAGGGCCGCGCAGGGCTCGTCCATGATCAGCACCCGGGCCTTGAACTGCAGCGCCCGCGCGATGGCCACGACCTGGCGCTGGCCGCCCGACAGCGACATCACCGGGTCGGCGATGTTCTTGAAATTGGGGTTGAGCCGCCCGAACAGCGGCACGGCCGCAGCCCGCATCGCAGCGTCGTCCAGCAGGCCGAAGCGGGTGCGCAGCTCGCGGCCGAGGAAGAGGTTGGCGACCGAATCCAGGTTGTCGGCCAGCGCGAGCTTCTGGTGGATGGTCTCGATGCCTGCCGCGCGGGAGTCGGCCGGGCTCGCGAACCTCACCGCCTCGCCGTTGAGCAGCAACTCACCGCCATCGAAGGGCAGCGCGCCGGCCAGCATCTGCATCAACGTCGACTTGCCGGCCCCGTTGTGCCCGAGCACGGCCAGCACCTCGCCCGGTGCGAGGCTCAGCGAGACGCCATCGACCGCATGCACGCCGCCGAACGATTTGCGCGCTGCGCACACTTCCAGCAAGGCGCTCATTTCTGCACCACCCGATCGAACACGACGGCCGCCACGAGCACCTGGCCCAGCACGACCATGCGCCAGCCGATGGACACATCGGTCAGCAGCAGGCCGCTGTCGATGCTCTGGATGATGAGCGCGCCCAGCACCGTGCCGGCCACGCTGCCACTGCCCCCGGCGAGCGACACGCCGCCGATCACGGCCGCCGCAATGACGGTCAGCTCCATGCCCGTGCCCATCGAGTTGGTGCCGGCGTTCAGGCGCGCCATGGCCACCACCGCAGCCAGCGCCACGAGCGCAGCCAGCAGCAGGTTCAGCTGGATCGTCACGCGGCGCACCGGGATGCCGGCCAGTCGGGCTGCATCGGGATTGCCGCCAATCGCATAGACGTAGCGGCCGAAGCGCGTGTGCTTCGCGATGAAGCCCAGCAGGATCACGACGGCCGCCCAGATGACGAGCGGCAGCGGCAGGCCCTGGCCCTGCTCCTGGCCTTCAATGCGGTAGGCATTGAAGACCGCCACGACCGCGCTCACGGCCAGCGTGCCCAGCACGCCAGTCACCAGACCTGACTTGCCGTCCGATGTGCCCCCAGCCCGCACCCGCGCGCGCCGCTGCACGGCCTGCCAACCCCAGATCAACGCGATCAGCGCCGCGCCGAGCGCCCAACTGCCGCGCTCGCCGAGCGACCCATCCAGGCCGCCGCCCAGGGCCAGCAACCAGGGCTCGGTCACCGGTTGCGTCTTGCCGTCAGCCACGAGAAACGCCACGCCGCGCAGCGACACCAGGCCGCCCAGCGTGACGACGAAGGACGGGATGCCGATCACCGCCGACAGCCAGCCCTGGAACAGCCCGACGACGAGGGCGAGGCCGAGGCCCGCGAGCAACGACGCCCCGACCGACCAGCCCTGCGAGTACTGCAGCCAGGCCATCAGCACGCCCACCGCGCCGAGCAGAGAACCGACCGCAAGGTCGATCTGCCGCGCCACGATGATCAGCGCCATGCCGCTGGCGACGATGCCGACGACCGCCGTCTGCTGGGCGATGTTGTAGAGGTTCTCCGCCGTCAGGAAACTGCCGGTGAGCACATGAAAGCCGATGGCGATGGCCACCAGCACGGCCGCCATCACGGCAAGCCGCTGGGTCTGGGCATTCATCGCGGGCCTTTACTTGCAGGCGGCCGGGGCCTTGGCGGCGTCCACGCCCTTGCACACAACAGCCTTCGGCGCCCAGCCGGCCGTGATGACCTCGCCGAGGTTGGCATGCGTGATCGCGACCGGCGCGAGGAACTTGGCCTGCAGGCTGACCTTGCGCTCGCCACCGGCCCAGGCGGTGGCGCCCGGCACCTTCTGGCCGGCTGCCAGTTGCACGGCTGCCGCGGCGGCTTCCTTGCCGAGGGCGCGCGAGTCCTTCCAGACGGTCACGGTCTGCGTGCCGAGGGCAATGCGGTTCAGCGCCGCATGGTCGGCGTCCTGGCCGCTGACCGGCACGCCCTTGATGCCTTTGCCGGCCAGCGCAGCGATGGCGCCCCCGGCCGTGCCGTCGTTGCTCGCCACCACCGCATCCACCCCACCCTTGAGCTTGGTGAGGATCTGCTCCATGTTCTTCTGGGCCACCTCGGGCTTCCAGCCGTCGGTGTATTCCTCGGCGACGATCTTCACGTCGCCCTTCTTCACCGCATCGGCCAGCGCATCCTGCTGGCCGGCGCGCAGGAAATCGGCGTTGGGGTCGCTGGGCGAGCCCTTGATCATCACGTAGCGGCCCTGCGGCTTGGCGGCCAGCACGGCCTTGGCCTGCAGGCGGCCGACCTCGCGGTTGTCGAAGGTCAGGTAGAACACCTCAGGCGCTTCGATGAGGCGGTCGTAGGCCACGACGGGCACCTTGCGGGCCTTGGCCTTGTTCAATGCCGGGACGATGGCGTCCTTGTCCATCGCCAGGATGATCAGCACCTTGGCGCCCTTGGCGAGCAGCGACTCGACGTCGCCGATCTGCTTCTCGGGCGAGCCACCGGCATCGGCGCTCACGTAGGTGGCACCCAGGCGCGTGAGTTCGGCCTTGATGGCGGCCTCGTCGGTCTTCCAGCGCTCTTCCTGGAAGTTGGACCAGCTCACGCCGACCACCGGGCCCGCAGCCAACGCTGTCATCGAGGCCATCATCAGCGTTGCCGCTGCCCACATCTGCTGTTTGCGCATCTTGTCTCCACTGCCCGTTGACGTCGGTTCTTGGCCGGGCCGCGGATTCTAGGAACGCTCACAACAAAAAAGCGACCCTCGCGGGTCGCCTTTCAGCCGCTTGAAACTCGATTGTTTCAGCGGGCGGCCAGGGCCGAGGCGCGGCGCACGACCGGGGCGGGGAAGTCGCCCAGTTCGCGGGCGGCGTTCTCACCATGGTCGGCGGCCAGGGCGGCAGCGGTCTTGACATCGGAGGTGACTTCCGTCGGCTTGACGGTCAGCACGGCCTGGCGCGGCAGCTTGACGGTGGCGACGGCCGCCGCCTTGGCGGTGGCGGGGGTGCTCACGTCGACACCCTTCTCACCCTGGATGGCGGCCAGTTCGCCGCTGTCGCGGGCGGCAACCAGGTCGGCGATGACTTGTTCGCGGGTCAGCGGGGTGGCGGTCTGGGCCGAGGCGGCACCGGCAGCAACGAGGGCGACGACGGCGAAAACGGTGGACAGCTTGCTCATGACGGGCTCCTTGGATACGGCAGGAACGTCCTGCTTGGGTCAGTCGGACATCGCGACCGCGGTGTCCATGGCCTGAACTGTAGGCAGCCAATCTCAGTAGAAACACCAGGAGAACCGGAACTGACTATTCACTGAGCGCAAATAGTCACCCCTAGTTCATAAGCATCCTGCCACAAACATGAGCAATCAGCGGTGCTCGAATTGAGGCGCCCGCTTGGCCAGAAAGGCCTCCATGCCCTCGCGCTGATCATGGCTGCCGAACAGCGCATGGAAGTAGCGCCGCTCCACGGCCACGCCGTCCGAGAGCGGCCCCTGGAACGCAAGGTTGACGAGTTCCTTGATCAGCATGACCGAGGGTCCGCTGAAGCCGTTGATCGTCTCGGCCGCGGTCAGCGCTTCCTCCAGCAGCTTGTCGGCCGGCACGACGCGCGACACGAGGCCGGCCGTCTCGGCTTCCGCCGCGCCCATCATGCGCGCCGTGAGCAGCATGTCCATCGCCTTGCTCTTGCCGATGGCGCGCGGCAGGCGCTGCGTGCCGCCGGCGCCCGGCACGATGCCGAGCTTGATCTCGGGCTGGCCGAACTTGGCGCTGTCGGCCGCGATGATGAAGTCGCACATCATGGCCAGTTCGCAGCCGCCACCCAGCGCGAAACCGGCCACTGCCGCGATGACGGGCTTGCGCACCTGCAGGATGGTTTCCCAGTTCTTGGAGATCAGGCCGCTCTTGAAGGCCGAGGCGAAGGTGTGCGGCAGCATCGTCGGGATGTCGGCACCGGCGGCGAACGCGCGCTCGGACCCGGTCAGCACGATGCAGCCGATGGCGTCATCGGCATCGAAGCCCAGCAGTGCCTCGCCGAGTTCGTCCATCAGCTGGTCATTCAGCGCGTTGAGCGCCTTCGGGCGGTTCAGCGTGATCAGGGCGGTCTTGCGCGGGCTGTCACCGTGGACGGCGGTCAGGATGCATTCGTAGGTCATCGGGCAACTCTCCGGGGAATGGGGGAATCGGTGGATTCTGGCGCGGCTTGCAGGGGCACGCGCTTGAGCACGAGGTCGAGATGCGTCTCGGCGTCCTGGCGGATCAGGATGCGCACCGGCAGGTACTGCAGGCTCGGCGCGAGCCACACCTCGGCAAGCAGGTCGCCGCCCGCGGCCACGGGCGCAGGCTTCAAATGCCAGCTCGCCACGGGCCCCATGGGCGTGTGGACGGTCTCCTCACCGACGACGTCGTAGCGCCAGGCGTACTGGCGGCGCGGCAGCACCAACGGGAAGTGGACGCTGCGCCCGGCCAGCAGCGGCTCGCGCCCGGTCAGGAAAAGCCAGGTCAGGTGCACGAACTGGCTGGCTGAATCCTGTGCGCCGCGGGGCACGGGCTCTCGCTGACCGTTGGCCAGCTGCACCTCGCTGCCCAGGAACTGCAGGTTCGCCCGGCGCGGGTCCATCAGCACGAGTTTGGTCTGCTCGTCATAACGCTGCGGCGAGATGCCGTCCGGCGTCAGCACACCCTGGCTGCTCATGCGGCGGCTGATCAGGCCCAGGTCGACGTCCAGGTGCACCTGGTAGTCGCGGCCCTGGCGCAGCCATTCCACCTGTGCCGAGCCATCGAGCGGGCCGCGGTAGTAGCCCGTGAGGACGTAGCTCAGCCGCGTGGACAGCGGCCACTCGGGCCCCGGCTCGTCAGGGCCGACCGCAGACGCAGCGGACGCGACGACCGGGAGCTCCGCCGGCATCGAGGCGGCCTCGGCGACGGCCACCGGGGCAGCCTCCTGAGCCTCGGGTGCAGACGCCGGCAGTTCGACAGGCGCAGGCTGCTGCGCCGGGCCGGCCGCAGCCCGCGTCGTCGAACGGGGCGCCAGCGGCCGTGGCGCCGGGCGAGACGGCAGAGGGGCCGTCATCACCAGTTCACGCACGAACTCGACCTGCAGACGTGGCGGCATCGGGGCGACTTGATCCTGCCGCCAGCCGTCATGGATCCGGTCCACCTCCCGGCCGAGCCACAGGTGCAGGCCCAGCACGGCCAGCACCAGCAGGCCCGGTGGCCGCGCGGACCTCATGGCAGCGTCAGGCGCCGAGCCAGCTCAAGCGCGAAGCCGGTGGCCGCTCGGACAGACTCAGCGCCACCGCGGCGGCACCGGCTGCGGGGAGCTCGACATCCAGCGTCACCAGATGCTGGTCGCGGCTGACGAGCACCTGGAGCAAGGCATTGCCCGGCGCGAGCAAGCCAGGGGCGTCATCGAGCCGCCGCAGGCGCCATCCGTTGGCCCCCAGGATTTCATCGCGGGCGCAGAGGCCGGCGGCATGGGCGGCACCGCCGTCGAGCACGTGCGTCACCGTGATGCCCGTCAGGGCGCTTTCACGCACGCGCAGGCCCAGGCGCTGGGCCACCGTTTGCCGACCTTCGTCGCGCCAGGTCACGCCAGCAGCTTCCAGCAGCGACTGCAGGGGCAACTCATCGGTCCGGTGAACCCATGCGTGCAGGTCCGACGCGAGTTCATCGCCGCCCAGCGCGCGAACGCTCGCCAGGATGTCAGCTTCGCTCACCGGGCCGGCCTCGCTCGACTGCCAGAGCCGCGTCATCAGCGCATCCAGGCTGCTGCCGAGCGCGCGCAGGCGCAGGTCGAGACAGAGCGCGACCAGAGCGCCTTGCGCGTAGTAGTTGCTCGTGGCGTTGGGGCTGTTTTCGTCGGGCCGGTAGTACTTCGTCCAGGCCTCGAAGCTCGCCTGGGCGAGTGGCTGCACGCGGCGTCCCGGCGCAGCCAGCACGGCATTCACCGACGCGGCGAGCAGCTTGAGGTAGCGCGGCGCATCGACCAGCCCGGCACGCAGCAGGAAGAGTTCGTCGAAATAGCTCGTGAAGCCCTCGAAGAACCACAACAGCTCGGTGTAGTTCTCGCGCTGATAGTCGAAGCGGGCGAACTCTGCCGGGCGCAGTCGCT
>RXJW01000064.1 GCA_003963005.1 Burkholderiales bacterium | reverse complement strand
TCATCCCAACTCACAACACTTGCCGCTTCTGGCTCGCGCTGCGTTTTGTGATCAGCGAAGCCCACGACTGTAGCACAAGAAAATCAAGCCGCGCAAGACTCCCGCAGAAATCTTTGGAGCGCCCCTTTCACATCTGCCCGTCGCCGCGGCCAAGACGCCATGAGGCTTGCCGCACAGACCTGCACGAGCCGCAACCAGAGCCCAGCCGCAGCGTCATCCTTCTTCCTGGAACGCCTCTTCGCGCTTGCTCTTGATGGAAGGCAGCATGACCAACACGATCATGAGGGCCGCCGCGATGAGCAAGCCGGCTGATAACGGCCGCGTCAGGAAGGTACTCCAGTCCCCGCGCGCCAGCAGCAAGGCCCGCCGCAGGTTTTCTTCCATCATCGGCCCCAGGATGAAGCCCAGCAGCAGGGGTGCGGGTTCACAGCTCAGCTTGTAGAAGATGTACCCCAGCAGCGCAAACGCCGCAGTCAGGTAGACGTCGAAGCTGTTGTTGTTCAGCGAGTAGGTGCCAATGCAGCAGAACACGACGATCGCCGGGAACAGGAAGCGATAGGGCACGGTCAGCAGCTTGATCCAGATCCCAATCAACGGCAGGTTGAGCACGATCAGCATCAGGTTGCCGATCCACATGGATGCGATCAGGCCCCAGAACAGGTCCGGATTGCTCGTCATCACCTGCGGGCCCGGTTGGATCCCTTTGATGGTCATCGCACCCACCATCAGCGCCATCACCGCATTCGGCGGGATGCCAAGCGTCAGCATCGGGATGAAGGACGTCTGCGCGCCTGCGTTGTTGGCACTCTCCGGCCCCGCCACGCCCTGGATCGCTCCTTTGCCAAACGGCACGCGCGGGTTGCGGGTCACCTTCTTCTCCAACGTGTAGGACGCGAACGATGCCAGCAGTGCCCCGCCGCCAGGCAGCACGCCGAGGATCGATCCCAGTGCCGTGCCGCGAAGGATGGACGGAAACGCCTCCTTGAAGTCTTCCCGAGTCGGCCACAGGCCCTTGACCTCCTTGGTGAAGACCTCGCGCTCCTCTTCCGGCTGACCCAGGTTCGCAATGATCTCGCCGAAGCCGAAGACGCCCATGGCAATCACGACGAATCCGATGCCATCCGTCAACTCCGGAACATCGAACGAGAAGCGCGCCGTGCCCGTGATGACGTCGGTGTTGACCTGCCCGAGCAACAGCCCCAGCACGATCATCGCGATGGCCTTGATCAACGATCCTGATGCGAGCACCACCGCCCCCACAAGGCCGAGCACCATCAACGAAAAATACTCTGCCGACCCGAACTTGAAAGCCAGTTCGGTCAGTGGCGGGGCGAAGGCTGCAATGATGACGGTCCCTACGCAACCGGCGAAGAAGCTGCCCAGCCCGGCCGCCGCCAAGGCGGGCCCGGCTCGCCCCTGCCGCGCCATCTGGTAGCCATCGATCGCCGTGACGACCGAACTCGACTCGCCCGGCACGTTGATCAGGATGGCTGTCGTGGAGCCGCCGTACTGCGCCCCATAGTAGATGCCTGCCAGCATGATGAGCGCTGGCGTCGCGTCCAGCGTGTAGATGGACGGCAGCAGCATCGCGATGGTGGCCACCGGACCCAAGCCCGGCAGCACGCCGATCAGCGTCCCGAGCACGGCACCGAAGAAGGCATAGGCCAGGTTCTGCAGCGTCAGGGCCGTCTGGAATCCGAGGCCGAGGTTGTTCAGCAAGTCCATGGTGCGCCTTCAGCCGTTGATGAACACAGGCCAGACCGGCATGGTCAGCTTGAGCCCCCAGATGAAGAGCGCCCAACTCCCCAGCGTCAACACCACGCTGGTGATCAGCACGTCACGCCAGTGGAACTCGTCGCCTGCCATCGCCGACATCAGGACGAGCAAAGGCAGCGTGAGGACAAGCCCGAGCCTGGGCAGTGCGAAGCCGAACACGGCGACGGCCGCGACGATGATCAACAGCGGTCTCCAGGCGATGCGCCCAATCGGGTCACCGCCCTCGGATTCCAGGGTCAGTGCCTTGAACAGCACGAACGCTCCCAGGATGGCCAGCAGAACGCCAAGCCCGAACGGAAAGTACCCTGGCCCCGGGCGTGCCGAATTTCCGAACGAATACTCGGTCGCACCCCACGCGAACGCCACACCGACCACCAGGAACAGCAGCCCGGACACGAAGTCCCGCTGGCTCTTGATCTTCATCGCCTGTCGCCTCCAGCGGGCGGCTGGCCCGCAACGTAGGCGGCGATTCTGGCAGTCAGGCGAACACGGCCCGCCTGTGGATTACGCGTAAGCCCCAGACTGACGCCGGGCCTTTCAGCCCTCCCAGGCCGGTGTGCTGCGCAGCACTTCCTCGACCGTCGTCGCCCCCTCGGCGACCTTCATCGCACCCGCCAGCCGCAGCGGCCGCAGGCCCTCCTGCACGGCGTGCCGACGCAGCAGGGGAAGATCTTCCAGGGACCCCTTGACGCCTTCACTCACCGTCAGCAGTTCGTACAGGCCCGCGCGACCGCGGAAGCCGGTGTTGCGGCACTCCAAGCAGCCAACCGGCTTGTAAGGCTTCACGCCGCCGCCGATGCGCCAATGCTTCACCAGTTCGTTCAAGCCTTCGCGCGTCACCGTCGGATCCGGCTGCTTGCAGTGCGGGCACAGTGTGCGCACGAGGCGCTGCGCCAGCACGCCGATGACGGTTGCGCTGATCAGGTAGCTCGGGACGCCCAGGTCCATCAACCGCGTGATCGCCGAGACGGAATCGTTCGTGTGCAGGGTGCTGAAGACAAGGTGACCGGTCAGCGCCGCCTGGATGGCCATCTCGGCGGTTTCCAGGTCACGGATTTCGCCCACCATGATGATGTCCGGGTCCTGCCGCATCAGCGCACGCAGGCCCTCCGCGAAGCCGAAGTCCAGCACGTTCTGCACCTGCGTCTGGTTGAACGCGGGCTCGATCATCTCGATCGGGTCTTCGATCGTGCAGACATTGACCTCGTCGGTGGCCAGGCGCTTCAGCGTGGAATACAGCGTGGTCGTCTTGCCGCTGCCCGTCGGGCCCGTCACGAGGATGATGCCGTGGGGCTGCTTGACCAGCGACTCCCAGCGGTCGGAGTCGTGCTGGCCGAAGCCGAGCGACGACAGATCCTTCACGGCCGTGTCGGGGTCGAAGATGCGCATGACCATCTTCTCGCCGAACGCCGTCGGCAGCGTCGACAGCCGCATTTCCACCTCGTCGCCCGCCGGATTGCGCGTCTTGATGCGGCCGTCCAGCGGTCGGCGCTTCTCGACGACGTCCATGCGGCCGAGCAGCTTGATCCGGGAGGTCATCGCCGCCATGACGGTCGGCGGCAACTGGTAGACGGTGTGCAGCACGCCGTCGATGCGGAAACGGATCACGCCCATCTCGCGGCGGGGCTCCAGGTGAATGTCGGAGGCGCGCTGGTCAAAGGCGTATTGCCAGAGCCAGTCCACCACCTGCACGACGCCCTGGTCATTCGCATCGAGCTGCTTGTTGGTGCGGCCGAGCTCGACGAGCTGCTCGAAGCTCGCCACCTGGCTCTGCTCGCCGGCCTTGGCCGCGGCACGCACCGAGCGGGCGAGCGTGAAGAACTCGGTCGTGTAGCGCGAGATCTCCAGCGGATTGGCCACCACGAGCTTGATCGGCTTGCGCACATGCGACTCGATCTGCGCCACCCAGCTCGTGTCGAAGGGCTCCGAGGTCGCGATCGTCACGTCGTTCATGCCGAACTGCACCGGCAGGCAGCGCTTGGCCTCGGCGTAACCGATGGACATCACGTCGCCCACACGACCCACGTCCACCTTCAGCGGATCGATGCGCAGGTAAGGCAGCTTGGCCCGCAAGGCCAGCCATTCGCTCAGCGCATCGACGTCCAGCGGCTTGCCCGTGGACAGCCGCACCAGGCTCGCATGCCCGAGCCGCACCAGCGGATGCAGGGAACTATCACCCGCGGCGAAGCGCTGCTCGGTGCGCTGGACCTGCACGTCATCGATCAGCCCGTCTTCCAGCAACCAATGCAGCAGGGCCCGCCATTCCAGGCGACCTTCGGTCTTGGCGGCGGGCGGCAGGGGCTGATGCTTGGACTTGGACGTGGACATCGGGCGGGGATCTCGGTCAGATGGCGCTGAGTATGCTCATCGGCAGGGGCCGGACCAGGCGCAACCACTTGCGCGCTGGCAACTTGTACCGCGATTCGAGGGTGTGTGCGCGCTGCTCCAGGATGTCCCGGTGCGGCACTTGTACGCCGCGTGCCGCCACGACCACCGTGTTCCCTTCCTTCGTGGGGGCCAGGCTCCAGACCTGGTCCGACCCGAAAGCCCGGGCGATGCGCAGTGCGCTGCGGGCAAAGCTTGCGCTGCGGCCGAACAGGTTGACCGTCATCAGGCCGCCGTCGGCCAGCACGCCCCGGCAGGCGGCATAAAAGGCCTCGTCGTCCAGCACGGGGGCTGCCGCGTCGTGGTCGTAGAGGTCGACGTTGAGCACGTCCACGGTCTGCAGGTTCGCGTCATCGGCCACCCAGGCGGCGGCGTCAGCGTTGACGACCGTCAGCCGCGCATCGTTGGCCGGCAGGCGGAACCATTGACGGCAGGCTGCGATCACCTCTGGATTGATCTCGACCGCCGTCGTGCGCATCTTGAGCTGCCCATGGCAGAAGCGCGTGAGGGCGGCCGCACCGAGCCCGAGTTGCACGGCATGCCCGCCGGACAGGCTGGACGGGTCGCGCCACAGCAGCCAGGCGCACATGCGCTGGATGTACTCCAGTTCGAGCTGATCCGGCTTGCGGATGCGCATCGCGCCCTGCACCCAGATGGAGTCGAGATGCAGGAAGCGCACGCCGTCGAACTCGCTCAGCGTCGCCGGCCCCCAGGTCTGTTTCTTGGTCGTCATCCGGGCATCCTAGAGGTAGCGGCCCAGCGCGGTGCGCCAGGCGTCGATCTTGTCGACCAGCCGCAGCCCGGCATGTGCGGGGCTGGTGGACGGCAGCTTGAGCACCGGCAGCGCCGCATCGCCCAGCGCCAGCAGCGTCTGCCGGTGGGCGAGCGCGCCGTTGCAGGCGATCACCCGCAGGGCCGGCAGCCGGGCGACGAGCGCGGGCAGGTCGCTCGGCTCGGCGGCCTCGATGGCCGTATCCAGGCTGCCTTCGCGGCGACAGGCGGCCACGGCGTCCCACAGCGCGACACGGTGCCGCTTCAGCGCATCGAGCCGATCCGCGTAGGGCCGCTCCGCGAGGCCCGCCTCGCCGACCAGGGCGGCCATGACCGGCCAGAAGGCGTTGCGGGGATGGGCGTAGTACTGCGCCGCCTGCAGCGACGCTGCGCCCGGGAAACTGCCCAGCACCAGCAGCCGGGCCTGGTCATCGAAGACCGGCGCGAGCCCGGTCAGCCGCGCGCCGCCCGCCGCGTCGCCATTCGGGGGATTTGCGGCCGACGCAGCAGGCTGCGACGATGGGCGCGTCTTCAAGGGAGGGACCTCATGTTGAACACCGAAGCGATCTGGCAGTTTCTCAGCACCCAGGGGGCCGACTTCGGCCTGAAGGTGCTCGCGGCCATTGCCGCCTGGGTGGTGGGCCGCTGGCTCATCGGGCTGGCGCTGCGCGTCTTCTCGGCCGCGCTGGAGCGCGGCAAGCGCATCGACTCGACGCTCGCCACCTACCTGCGCTCGATTCTCGGCGTGCTGCTGAACCTGGTGCTGATCCTGGCCATCCTGGACATCTTCGGCGTCAATACCACGTCGTTCGCCGCGCTGCTGGCGGGTGCAGGCCTGGCCATCGGCACCGCCTGGGGCGGGCTGCTCACGCACTTCGCGGCGGGCGTGTTCATGCAGGTGCTGCGGCCCTTCAAGGTGGGCGACTTCGTGCAGGCCGGTGGCGTGACGGGCACGGTGACCGAGATCGGCCTGTTCGGCACCTCCATCGTCACGCCCGACAACGTGCACACCCTGGTCGGCAACAACGCGATCTTCAGCGGCTCCATCCAGAACTATTCCGCCCTGCCCCACCGGCGCGTGGACTGCACGGCCAAGGTGGCCAACAGCGTGGATCCGCACGAAGCCATCGCCAGGCTGCGCCCCGCCATCGCCGCCATTCCGAACGTGCTGGTCACACCGGCGCCCGACATCGAGATCCTGCAGTTCACCCCCGAAGGCCCGCTGCTGTGCGTGCGGCCGTACTGCCACACCGACCACTACTGGCAGGTCTACTTCGACGTGCACAAGGCCGTCGTCACGACCTTCGGTGCCGCCGGCTACCCGGTGCCCGAGACGCCCATCGCCCCGCGCAACCGCTGAGCCGCCATGACCGATCTCGTCGCCCGCATCGCCGGGCTGTGGCGCTATCCGGTCAAGTCCTGCGCGGGAGAGGCGGTCGACCGGCTCACGCTGGGCGCGGACGGCTGGCCGGAAGGCGACCGCGCCTGGGGCATCGTCGACGCCGCGGGCGAGCTGACCTGGATGGGCGCCCACCCGCGGCTCGCGCTGGTGCAGGCGCAGTGGCAAGCGTCCACGTTGCGGCTCCAGGGTCTCGGTCGAGCGGTGGCGGTGCCATTGGACGGTGGTGCCGACATCACGGTGCGCGGCTGGAACGGCGAGCGCCAGGCCTTCGACGAACTCCAGGCCTGGGACGGCCCCGATGAGGCCGCGGCCCTGCTGCAGGAGGCCACCGGCGCGCCGCTGCGGCTGGTGCGCCTGAGCCTCGCCGCCCAGCGTCGGCCGGTGCTGAATGCGCTGCACCTGGTGGGCGATGGTTCGCTGCAGGCCTGGCAGGATGCCCTGCCCCGGCCGCTGCAGGCCGCCGCGCCACGCGTGCGGCCCAACGTCGTGCTCACCGCCGCGGACGGCGGGCCGCTGACGCCCTTCATCGAAGACCTGATCACCGCGGCCACCCTCGGCCGCCTCACGCTGCGCCGCACCGGGCCCTGCGTGCGCTGCGTCATGACCAGCATCGACCCGCAGTCCGGCGTGCTGCAACCGCCGGCGCTCGACGCGCTGACGCAACTGAGCGCGGAGCGCCTGCCGGGCGAGCCGGTGCAGTTCGGCATCTACGTCGCCGGCAGCGGGGCGGGTGAGTTGCGGGTGGGCGATGAGGTCGAGCTGACGCTCGCGTTCTAGCAGACAGCCGCCAGCCGCGGCAGCGCGGCTCGGGCATTGGCGCTCGTGATCTCGGCGGTCTGTTCGAGGCTCCAGGCACGCAGGGCGGCCAGGCTCTCGGCGATGCGCGGCAGCTCGGCCGACTCGTTGCGCCCCTGCCCCGTCTGCGCCGCCCGCTGCTCGGCCGTGCGATAGAGCCATTGCGGCGGGATGTCCGGGGCATCCGTCTCCAGCACCAGCGCCTCGGCCGGCACGCTGGCGGCCAGCCGGCGGATCTGCAGCGAGCGGCCGAAGGTCAGCGTGCCACCGAAGCCCAGCTTGAAGCCGAGGTCGATGAAGGCCTGCGCCTGCTGCTCGCTGCCGTTGAACGCATGCGCGATGCCACCGTGCCGGAAGCCCGTGCGGCGCAGGCCGGCGAGGAGCTGGTCCGCGCTCCTGCGCACATGCAGCAGCACGGGCAGGCCGGCGCGCTGGGCGAGCTTCAATTGCTCCACGTAGAACTGCTGCTGGGTGGCGGCGTCGAGCCCGGGGACGAAGAAGTCCAGGCCGATCTCGCCCACGGCCACCAGGCGTGGGTCGCCGTGGTGGGTGCGCAGCGCCTCGGCGAGCTGGTCCAGCGCGTCGGCAGGGGCGCGCATCACGTACAACGGATGAATGCCCAGCGCATAGACGAACCCATGCTCGATGGCGAGCCACCTCACGGTGTCGAAATTGCCCGGCTCGACGGCCGGGATGACGATCTGGCCGACGCCCGCTGCCCTGGCGCGGGCGACGACCGCGTCGCGGTCGGTGTCGAACTCGGCCGCGTCAAGGTGGCAGTGGGTGTCGATCCACACTGCCGCGCCCTCTCAGCGGAACACCACCGTGCGGTTGCCGTTCAGCAGCACGCGGTGCTCGGCATGCCACTGGATGGCGCGGGCCAGGGCCACGCATTCCATGTCGCGGCCGATGCCCACGAGCTGCTCCGGCGGCATGCTGTGGTCGATGCGGGCGACCTCCTGCTCGATGATCGGGCCCTCGTCGAGGTCGCTCGTCACGTAGTGAGCGGTCGCGCCGATCAGCTTCACGCCGCGCTCGTAGGCCTGGTGGTAGGGCTTGGCGCCCTTGAAGCTGGGCAGGAAGCTGTGGTGGATGTTGATCGCCCGGCCGCTCAGGTGCTCGCAGAGTTCGGGCGACAGGATCTGCATGTAGCGCGCCAGCACGACGAGGTCGATCTGGTTGTCGGCGATCACTTCGCGGATCTTGGCTTCCTGCGCGGCCTTCTGCCCGTCGGTGCCGCCAAGCAGCGGGAAGTGGTGGAACGGGATGTTGTGCGAGGCCGCGAGTTGGTAGAAGTCGCGGTGGTTGGACACGATCGCCGGGATCTCGATCGGCAGATGCCCGGTCTGCACGCGGAACAGCAGGTCGTTCAGGCAGTGGCCGAGCTTGGAGACCAGCAGCAGCACGCGCGTCTTGCGGGCGCGCGACACCAGGGCCCAGTCCATGCGGAATGCCTCGGCCAGCGGCTCGAACGCCGCCTGCAGCGCGGCTTCCTCGGCCGCGGCCTCGAACTCGATGCGCATGAAGAAGCGCGCATGGTCGGCATCGCCATGCTGGTGCGACGTGAGGATGTTGCCCCCCTGCTGCAGCAGCACGCCGGTGACGGCGTGCACGATGCCGGCGCGGTCGGGGCAGGAGAGCTTGAGGATGAAGCGCGAGGTCATGGCAGGGCTCAGGCAGAGAACTGGCCGGCGACCAGGCGCAGCTGCCGGTCGCAGCGGGCCGCGAGGTCGCGGTCGTGGGTGACGAGAACGAAGCCGGTGCCGAACTCGCGCGCGCAGGCCAGCATCAGCGCGAAGACGCCGTCGGCGGTGTCGCGGTCGAGGTTGCCGGTGGGTTCGTCGGCGAGCACGCAGGCTGGCCGCGTGACAAGCGCGCGGGCAATCGCCACCCGCTGGCGCTCGCCGCCGGAGAGCTCGCCCGGGCGGTGCTGCACGCGGTCCTTGAGCCCGACGCGGGCCAGCATGTCGGCCGCGGTGGCCCGGGCCTGGGCCGGCGTCTGGCGGCGGATGCGCAGCGGCATCGCGACGTTGTCCAGCGCCGAGAACTCGGGCAGCAGGTGATGGAACTGGTAGACGAAGCCCAGGTGCTGGTTGCGCCAGCGGCCGCGCTCGGTCTCGTCCATGCCGGCCAGGCTGCGGCCCATCAGCGTCACGGCGCCGGCGCTCGGCTGGTCCAGGCCACCGAGCAGGTGCAGCAACGTGCTCTTGCCCGAGCCCGAGGCGCCGACGATGGCGAGCGTCTCGCCCTGCTTCACGGCGAGGTCCACCCCACGCAGCACGGTCACGTCGAGGCCGCCTTCGCTGAAGCGGCGGGTCAGGCCGGTGGCGTGCAACACGAGTTCACTCATAGCGCAGCGCCTCCGCCGGCTGCACGCGGCTGGCGCGCCAGCTCGGGTAGAGCGTGGCGAGGAAGGACAGCAGCAGGGACACCACCGCGATCGGAATGATGTCGCCGCGCTGCGGGTCGCTCGGCATCTGCGTGATCACGTAGATGCTGCCCGGCAGGAAGCTCACGTTGAGCAGCCGCTCGATGGCCGGCACGATCACGTCGATGTTGCAGGCCACCAGCAGCCCCAGCCCCACACCGGACAGCGTGCCGATGACGCCGCTCACTGCGCCCTGCACGATGAACACGCCCATGATCGAGCGGGGGCTGGCGCCGAGCGTGCGCAGGATGGCGATGTCGCTCTGCTTGTCGGTCACGGTCATGACGAGGGTGGAGACGAGGTTGAAGGCTGCCACCGCGACGATCAGCGTCAGGATGATGCTCATCAGGCGCTTCTCGACCTGCACGGCATCGAACCAGGTCGCGTTGGAGCGCGTCCAGTCGCGCACCAGGATGTCCGGACCCATGGCCTGGGACAGTTCGGATGCCACCTGGCGCGCCGCGTGGACATCGCGCAGGCGGAGTTGCACGCCGGTCGGGCCGGTGGTGCGGTACAGGCGCGCCGCGTCCTCGACGTGGATCAGTGCCAGGCCGGAGTCGTATTCATAGTGGCCCGCCGTGAAGGTGCCCACCACGTTGAAGGCACGCAGCCGCGGCACGACGCCGGCCGGCGTGACCTGGCCGCCGGGGGCCACGAGCGTGATCTTGTCGCCCTCGCGCACGCCCAGCTGGCGGGCGAGTTCGCTGCCGAGCACGATGTTCCAGGCGCCGGGCTGCAGGCGCGAGAAGACGCCGTCCTTCAAGGCCGCGCCCAGGCCCGTCACCGTGGCTTCCTCTGCCGGCGAGATGCCGCGGATGACCGCGCCGCGCATGTCTTCACCGCGCGCGATCAGGCTCTGGCCCGAAATGAACGGCGCCGCACCAATGATCGCCGGGTTCTGGCGTGCCTTGGCCGCCGTGGCCTGCCAGTCCGGCAGCGCCTGGCCGGTGTAGTCCAGCAGCTCGACGTGGGCGATGACGTTGAGCATGCGATCCCGCACCTCGCGCTGGAAGCCGTTCATGACCGACAGCACGATGATCAGCGCCGCCACGCCGAGCGCGATGCCCAGGATGGACACGCCCGAGATGAAGCTGATGAAGCGGTTGCGCCGCCCGCCGCGGCCGGCGCGTGTGTAGCGCCAGCCGACCTGGAGTTCGAACGGCAGGGTCATGGAGCGGGTCGTACAGCGTGCGGCATGGGGCGGCGATGGTAACTGCCCGCCCAGACCCACCCGGCCCCGCCGCCTTCCGGACACGCGATGCAGCCCTTGTCCGGCCGCTCGCGCGTATCGCCGCCGCGGGCCTCAGTGCAGCAGCTGGGCGACCTCGGCGGCCGGGTCGCCGGTGGCGGCCACGCGATCGGCGAGCAGCGCCAGATCCAGGTGCAGGTGCTCGACAAGCTCCGGCACCGCGGCCTGCAGGGCCGGCACCGGCGCCTCATGGTGTTCGGCCGCGTCGGCGAGCACCTCGGCCAGGTGCAGGACCGCGGCGATCAGCGAGAACGGGCGGATCTCCAGCGGCGTGTTCGCATCGTTGAAGGCCTCGACCAGCGCCTTCGGGAAGTGCCAGTGCGCCGCGAGCGAGGCCGTGACGTCGGCATGGGTGCAGCCGAAGCGGTGCTCCTCCAGCGAGAAGCGGCTGCCGGGCTCGGCGGCGTGGGCCTCGACGTCGGCCACGAGGTGGGGCTCATCCATCGCCATCAGCAGCTGGCCGGTGCGCAGCATCAAGCCGGCGAGGTAGGCGGTGTCGGCCATGCCGGCGTCCACGCCGAGCTGGCGCGACAGGATGCGGGCGTAATTGGCCGTCGCCACGCTGTGGCGCCAGAAGGCCGCGCGGTCCAGGCCCTTGACGGTCGGGAAGGCGCCGCTCAGGCAGGCGGCGAGCGTCAGGTTGCGAAGCGTTTCCAGGCCGAGCGCGTGCGCGGCGTCCAGCACCGTGGCGATCTGGTGCGACGGGCTGTAATGCGCGGTGTTGGCCAGGCGCAGCACCTTGGCGGCGAGCGTCGAGTCCTTCTCGATCAGCGCGGCCACCTGGGCCAGGCCCACGTTGTCGTCGTCGAAGCTTTTCAGCAGCCGCGACGCCACTTCGGGCATCGTCGGCAGCGAGTTGTGGCGGGCAAAGTAGCGTTCCGCAGCTGCATTCATCTTCCGGTCTCCGAGGCGATGACGACCGGCCCAGTCTAGGCACGCCCGGCCTGCCGTGGCACACCGCCCGGCGGGCTCAAGTGATCAGCAATGCACGGAAATCGTTGACATTCGTGAATGTCGGGCCGGGCACGAGCAGGTCGCCCAGGGGCTGGAAGAAGCTGGCGCTGTCGTGCGCGTCGAGCAGCGCCTGCGGATTCAGGCCGAGCGCTCGGGCGCGGGCCAGGCTGGTGGGTGTGAGCAGCGCGCCGGCATGCGGACCGACGCCGTCGATGCCGTCGGTGTCGGCCGCGAGTGCATGCACGCCGGGCTCACCCTGCAGGGCCAGCGCGCAACCCAGCAGGAACTCGGTCGCGCGACCGCCCTGGCCGGTGGGCCGGGTGCTGTCGACGGTCACGGTGGTCTCGCCGCCGGACAGGATCACGCAGGGCTTGGCAAAGGGCTCGCCGCGCCGGGCGACGGCGCGTGCCAGCGCCGCATGCACGCCGCCGACGACGCGGGATTCGCCCTCGATCTCGTCGGACAGGATGTGCGCCGGCAGGCCGTGGGCGCGGGCAGTGGCCGCCGCGGCCTCCAGGCTCTTCTGCGGCGTGGACAGCATCACCAGCCGGTGGCCGTCCAGCCGCGGGTCGCCGGGCTTGGGTGTCTCGAACGCCCCCGAGTTCAGCCCCGCGAGGGCGGCGGGCGGCAGCTCGATGCGGTAACGGCGGCAGATGGCCAGCGTGTCGGCGCAGGTGGTCGGGTCGGCGACCGTCGGGCCGGAGGCAATGATGGCCGGGTCGTCGCCGGGCACGTCGCTGATCGTCAGCGTGAGCACCTGGGCTGGCGCGCAGGCCGCCGCGAGCCGACCGCCCTTGATCGCCGACAGGTGCTTGCGCACGCAGTTCATCTCGCCGATGGCCGCGCCGCTGGCGAGCAGCGCACGGTTCACGGCCTGCTTGTCCGCGAGCGTCAGGCCGGGTGCCGGCAGGCTCAGCAGCGCCGAGCCGCCGCCCGAGATGAGGCAGATGACGAGGTCCTGCGCGGTCAGGCCGCGGGTCAGCGCGAGCAGGCGTTCGCTGGCGGCCAGCCCCTGGGCATCGGGCACCGGGTGCGCCGCCTCCACGACCTCCAGCCGGCGCGGCCGCCAGCCGGTCGGCACATGGCCGTAGCGTGTGATGACGAGGCCCGACAGCGGCGCGTCGGCCGGCCAGGCGGCCTCCAGCGCCTGGGCCATCGCCCCGCCCGCCTTGCCGGCGCCGATCACCAGCGTGCGGCCCGCCGGCGGCGGCGGCAGGTGGGCGGCCAGCACGCGGCCGGGCAAGGCGCTGGCCACGGCGGCGTCGAAGAGCTGCCGCAGCAGCGCGCGGGGGTCGAGGCTCATGGTTGCAGGGCCCAGCGGCCGATCAGAGCCCGCTCGTCGTCGGTCAGGCCGGTGGCATTGTTCAGCGGCATCGCGCGCTGCACGACGACCTGCTGGTAGATCTGGGCCTTGTGCGCCGTCAGGCCTTCATCGCTGTCCAGCCGCACGCCCTTCTGCGCGGCCTCGCCGGCATGGCAGGCCAGGCAGCGCTGGGCGGCGACAGCCTGCACCTGCGCCAGCGTCACCGGCGCGGCAGTCGCCGCCGCGGCTTGCGGCTTCGGGGCCATCCACACGATGAGGCCGACCAGCAGCACGAGCGCCAGCGCCACGGCGCCCCAGCTGTTGACGCCCTTGTGCCGCTTCACGAAGAAGATGCGGATCGCGACGCCGGCGGCCATCAGCACGCACAGCACCAGCCAGTTCTGCGGGTGCTGGTGCAGCATGCCGTAGTGGTTGCTGAGCATCGCGATCAGCACCGGCAGGCCGAAGTAGGTGTTGTGCACGCTGCGCTGCTTGCCGCGCTGGCCGTGGATCGGGTCGGGTGACTGGCCGGCCCGCATCTGGGCGATGACCTTCTTCTGACCGGGAATGATCCAGTGCGCCACGTTGGCGGTCATCATGGTTGCGAGCGTGGCGCCGACGATGAGGAACGCAGCGCGGCCGGCGAAGAGCTGGCAGGCGGCCCAGCTGGCTGCCACGACGAACACGGCCACCACGGCCATCACCCGGCCGTCATGGCCGATGGCGCCGTCACGCGTGCGGCCCAGCGTGCGACAGGCGATGTCATACACCGCCGTGCCGACGACCAGGAAACCGAGCGCGGCCGCCACCGCCTGCCACGGCGCGCCCCAGGCATGGACCCGGGTGTCGATCAGCATCTGGCTGGCGTTGAACAGGTAGAGCACGACGAACAACGCGAAGCCGCTCATCCAGGTCCAGTAGCTTTCCCAATAAAACCAGTGCAGGTCCTGCGGCAGATTCGCCGGCGCGACCATGTACTTCTGCGGGTTGTAGAACCCCCCGCCGTGCACGGCCCAGAGTTCGCCGTCCACGCCCTTGGCCTTGAGGTCGTCAGCGGTCGGCTTGACGAGGTGGTTGTCCAGCCAGACGAAGTAGAACGAGGCACCGATCCAGGCGATGACGGTGATGACGTGGAGCCAGCGCAGCAGCAGGTTGGCCCAGTCGAGCAGGTAGATGTCCATGGGGCAGCGGTCAACGATGGCCACCACCACGGCGGGTGCTGTGGGGCCCAAGGGTCGCGTCCACGGGCTGCACAGCCCGACACCGCGGCGACAGCCGAGAGTGTAGGCAGGGTGCCGCAGCTGCCGTGCAAGTGTGATTTGCGCCATGGTGCGGCGTACCGGACCGGGCCCAGAATGCGGGCATGTCGCTGTCAAGGGTCCGCGCGGTTAGAGCCAGCCTGCTGCTGGGCGCGGCTGCGCTATGGGCGGGGCTGGCCAGCGGGCAGGCCACGGCACCGGTGCGCATCGCGACCAACGTGGAACGCAGCTATTTCCCGCCGGCCGAGGTGCTGCTGCGCAAGGCCTATGCCTCGTTGAACCTGGAGGTGGAGTACCTGCCGCTGCCCCTGCCGCGCGCCCAGCTGGAACTGCGGGGCGGACGGATCGACGCCGTGGCGATGCGCACCGAGACGTTTTTCGAGCAGACGCCGGCCCTGCGGCGTATCGACGTGCCGCTGCTGCAGTTGCATCTCTTCGCCTACGGGAAGCCGCCCTGCCCGCGGTCCATCACGCTCGAGGAACTGTCTCGCTTGCGGGTGAGCCTGCAGCGCGGCATGGCGGCTGCCGAGTCGGTCGTGCCTGAGGCAGCACGCGTGCCGACCAACACGCCCGCCGATGCATTTCTGAGCGTGTCCACCGGCGCTGCCGATTACGCCGTCATGCTCAGCACCCCGTGGATGGTGGAAATGCCGGTCGAGACCCGCCAAGGCGCCCTCTGCGTGGTGCCGACCCCGCTGCTGCGCACGACCCTGTACCACGGCGTGCACGAGTCGCATGCCGCCTGGGTGCCGGCGCTGGAGCAGGCCCTGCGCGGCATGCGCGACCGGGGCGAGATCCAGCAGGCCTGGACCGACTACGAGCGGGAGATCGCCACGCCCAACGCGCGGCTGCAAGCCCAACCCGGCCGCAGCCTGGTGCTCAACCCGGCGCCTGCGGCAACGCCAGCATCTGCGCCAGCACGGCCACGGCAATGACGCCGGGCTGCTTGCCCGCCACGCCGGGCACGCCGATCGGGCAGGTGACCTGGGCAAGGTCGGCCTCGGTGAAGCCGCGCGCCTGCAGGCGCTGACGGAAGCTCGCCCATTTCGTGCGGCTGCCGATCATGCCGATGAAGGGCAGGTCGGCCTGTTCACGCTGGCGGCGCAGGCAGGCGACCATGATGTCGAAGTCTTCGGCGTGGTTGTGCGTCATCACGAGCACGGCCGAGCCGGTTGCCAGGTCCGGCACGGCATCGGCGGGCGGGTCGGCCACCTCCTGCCGCCAGCCCCGTGGCGCGGGCCCGGGCGGGAAGAGGCCGTCGCGGCTGTCTACCCAATGCAGCGCCAGCGGCAGTTCGCGAGCGAATCGGGCCAGCACCTCGCCGACGTGGCCGGCACCGAAGAGCGCCACCGGCCGCAGCGGCGGCAGGGGCAGGCGCGCGGCCAGGTCCTCACCGGCGGCCACACGCTCGAAGCGCAGCCACACGACGCCGCCGCAGCACTGGCCGAGGCTCGGGCCGAGCGGGTAGCGAACCTCGTCGGCCAGATCGCCGCCGGCCAGCGCGGCGCGCGAGCGGGCAATCGCGTCGAACTCCAGGTGGCCGCCGCCGACCGTGCCGGTCAGGCCGTCAGCCCTCACTGCCATCCAGGCGCCCACCTCGCGCGGCACGCTGCCTTGCGTGCGGGCGACGGTGACGAGGATCAGGTCATCAGCTTCCACGATAGGTGGAATACGCCCAGGGTGAGGCGAGCAGTGGCACGTGGTAGTGGCTGTCCGGATCGGCGATGCCGAAGTCCAGCGGCACTTCGTCCAGGAAGGCCGGCTCGGGCAGCGTCGCGCCTCGGGCGCGGAAATAGGCGGCGACTTCAAACACCAGGCGGTAGCGGCCGGCCGTGAAGGCGGCGCCTTCCAGCACCGGGCCATCCGTGCGGCCGTCGGCATTCAGCACCAGGCTGCGCAGCCACTTCGGGCCTTCGGCGTCGAATCGGTAGAGGCGGACGGCCATGCCGGCTGCCGGGCAGCCATGGGCCGTGTCCAGCACATGTGTTGTCAGTTTTCCCATGGGGACTCCATTCCTTGGTGCAAAGTGTAGGGATGAGCACACCCCGTTATCCCCGTGACCTGGTCGGCTATGGCGAGAACCCGCCGCATGCGCAGTGGCCGGGCAATGCCCGGGTGGCCGTGCAGTTCGTGCTGAACTACGAAGAGGGCGGCGAGAACTCGGTGCTGCATGGCGATGCCGGCAGCGAGCAGTTCCTGTCGGAGCTGTTCAACCCGGCCAGCTACCCGGCGCGTCATCTCAGCATGGAAGGCATCTACGAGTACGGCTCGCGGGTGGGCGTGTGGCGGCTGCTGAAGGAGTTCGAGCAGCGCGCGCTGCCGCTGACGGTGTTCGGCGTGGGCATGGCGCTCGAGCGCCACCCCGACGTGACCCAGGCCTTTGTCGAACTGAACCACGAGATCGCCTCCCACGGCTGGCGCTGGATCCATTACCAGGGCATCGACGAAGACACCGAGCGCGCCCACATGGCGCAGGCCATGGCGAGCCTGAAACGCCTGACACTGGGCCGCGACCCGCACGGCCTGGGCTGGTACACCGGCCGCGACAGCCCCAACACCCGCCGGCTGGTGGCCGACTTCGGCGGCTTCGAGTACGACAGCGACTACTACGGCGACGACCTGCCCTTCTGGCTGCAGGTGAAGAAGACCGACGGCAGCCTGGCGCCGCACCTCGTCGTGCCCTACACGCTCGACTGCAATGACATGCGCTTCGCCCTGCCCCAGGGCTTCAGCCATGGCGAGCCCTTCTTCGAGTACCTGAAGGACAGCTTCGACGTGCTCTACGCCGAGGGCGCCGACAGCCCGAAGATGATGAGCATCGGCATGCACTGCCGCCTGCTGGGCCGCCCGGGGCGAATGCGCGCACTGCAGAAGTTCCTCGACCACCTCGAGGCCCACGACCGCGTCTGGGTCTGCCGCCGCCTGGACATCGCCCGGCATTGGAAAGCCACCCATCCCTTCGACGCCCGCACCGCCTTCCTGTGGGCCTGAACGACCATGAAAATGGGGTCAGAGTGAATTTTCTGGATCAACTCAATGCCGCTTCGGTGGCCGATGTCGTCGCCCTGCTGGACGGCACCTACGAGCATTCCCCGTGGATCGCCGAGCGCGCCGCGGCCGCCCGCCCGTTTGCCACGCCCGCCGCGCTCAAGGTGGCGCTGGCCCGCGTCGTGCGCGAGGCTTCGGTCGACGAGCAGCTCGGCCTCATCCGCGCCCACCCCGAGCTGGCCGGCAAGGCCGCCGTCGCGGGCGAGCTGACCGCGGAATCGACGAACGAGCAGCAAAAAGCCGGCCTCACCGCCTGCACGCCCGCCGAGTTCGCCAAGCTCCAGCAGCTGAATGCCGACTACAACACCCGCTTCGGCTGGCCGTTCATCCTCGCGGTTCGCGGGCCGCGCGGCACCGGCTTCACGCGCCAGGAGATCATCGCGACCTTCGAGCGCCGGCTGCGCGCTCACCCCGACGTGGAGCGGGCCGAATGCCTGCGGCAGATCCACCGCATCGCCGAGATCCGCCTGAACGACAAGTTCGGTGTCGAACCCACGCTCGGCCAGCAGCTGTGGGACTGGGCCGCCGACCTCGCCCGACACAGCGACGACCCCGAGTGGCTCACCTGCACCTATGCCACGCCCGCTCACACCGCCGTCGCCGAACAGCTGATGGCCTGGATGCGCGACTGCGGCTTCGACGAGGTGCACCGCGATGCCGTGGGCAACGTCGTGGGCGTGTACCACGGCACCGGCGACCAGCGCCTGCTCACCGGCAGCCACTACGACACCGTGCGCCGCGCCGGCCGCTTCGACGGGCGGCTGGGCATCTTCGTGCCGATGCTCGCGGTGCGCGAACTGCACGCCCGAGGCCAGCGGCTGCCGGTGGGGCTCGAAGTGGTCGGGTTCTCGGAAGAGGAAGGCCAGCGCTACGCCGCCACCTTCCTCGCGTCCAGCGCGCTGACCGGCGCCTTCGACCCCACCTGGCTCGACCAGACCGACGCCCACGGCGTGACGCTGCGCGAGGCGATGCAGGCGGCCGGCCTGCCCGGCAAGGTGGCCGGCATCACGGCCCTGCAGCGCGACCGCAGCCGCTACCTCGGCTTCGTGGAAGTGCACATCGAGCAAGGCCCCGTGCTGGACAGCCTGGACCTGCCGCTGGGCATCGTCACCAGCATCAACGGCAGCCGCCGCTACACCGGCGAGATCATCGGCCTGGCGAGCCATGCGGGCACGACGCCGATGGGCCAGCGCCGTGATGCGGCCGCGGGCGTGGCCGAGCTGATCCTGTTCTGCGAGCAGCGCGCATCGGCCGTGCCCGACGTGGTGGCCACGGTGGGCATGCTGGAGGTGCCATCGGGCTCGATCAACGTGATCCCGGGCCGCTGCCGCTTCAGCCTGGACCTGCGCGCCACGACCGACGCCGCCCGTGATGCGCTGGACGCCGACGTGCGCCGCCGCCTGGACGACATCTGCCAGCGCCGCGGCCTGAGCTACACGCTGCAGCCGACAATGGCGGCCAACGCCGCGCCGAGCGACCGCGACTGGCAGCGCCGCTGGGAGGCTGCCGTGACGGCCCTCGGCCTGCCGCTGCACCGCCTGCCCTCGGGCGCGGGCCACGACGCGATGAAGATCCACGAGCTGCTGCCGCAGGCCATGCTTTTCGTGCGCGGCGGCAATGGCGGCATCAGCCACAACCCGCTGGAGTCGGTCACGGTGGACGACGCCGAGCTGGCGGTGCGGGCCTTCCAGCACCTGCTGCACGGCTTGGCCTGAGAGCCCGGCCTCACCAGGTCAGCTCGAACACGCAGGCCGCATCACCACAGGCTTCGCAGGCGACCTCGCGCACCTGGGTGTCGCGGTGCACGAGCACACGGAACAGCCGCTCGAAGACCGCGGCGTAGTAGTCGCAGGCCGGCCCGTCGCTGTGCAGGTCGCGGCAGAGCGGGTTGTGGCGGATCGTCAGCACGACGGGGCGGCCGACGGCTGCGCTGAACTCACCGCTGCCGGCAAAGGTCCATGCATGGCGCGACACCGCCCGAAGCAGCAGTCGCGCCGCGGCCATTGCCGGCAGCGCCCGCAGCACGGCCTGCGCCGCGGCCGGGATGCGGTGTGCCAGCAGGTAGTCGGCGGTGCGCTGGCCTGCGCGGCGGGCGACCGACGCCGCCGTCTGCGCGCCGAGCGAGTCGCGCAGCGCCGCATGCAGACGGCGCACGTCCTCCTCGTCGACCATCGCCTCGGGCGGCTGCAGCAGGTGGCCGAGCAGGCCGGCGCGCTCGAACAGCGACCGCGTCATGCTGGCACCGACCATCGGCGGCAGCACCTCGGCGACGCGCGTGATGGCGTTCGGGCCGATGCGTCTGACCGCGCTCATCGTGCGGGCGACCCGGCCAGTGCAGCATCGGCCTGCGCGTCGCTGAGCTGGCCCCCGCCGCCGCAGGCCGAGGCCGCCGGGCCGTCGCCGATGGCGGCCAGTGCGGCAGCGGCGATGTCCTCGCCCTTTTGCCGGCGCATCTGGATCTTGGGGCCGTGCATCGTCACCCACTGGGCATCCGCATCGGCAATGGCCGCCGCGTCCGGTCGGCCATGCACCCGGGTGTCGGCAAAGCCGAAGTCGACCTTCTTCTTCGTCTGCGGGCCCCAGTAGCCCACGCGGCCGAGGTCGTAGAAGGTGCGCTGGAAGCCGCTCTTGGCAAAGGCCTTCAGGCAGCCGAGCAGGTATTTGCGGCGCTGCTTGTCGCGCGTCCAGGGGTACTGCAGCAGCGCCTTGTTCATGAAGAAGCGCCGGTAGTTGTTCATCACGCGGTCCAGCAGCTCGGCGCGGTCCATCGCGTCGGGCTTCATGATGGGCGTGACGAAGTTGTACTTCTCGAAGTCGAACACCTCGACCTTGTCGCCGAGCTCCTGGAAGAGGTCGCTGAAGGGCCAGGGCGTGTACATCGCCCAGTTCGCCATGTCGGGGTTCCAGTCCCGTGCCATGCGGTAGGTTTCTTCGAGCGTCTCGGCCGTCTCGTTTTCCAGGCCCACGATGAACTGCGCCTCGCTGACGATGCCCGCCTCGCGCAGCAGGCGGATGGCCTTCTTGTTCTGCTCGATGGTGGTTTCCTTGTTGAAGCGCTCCAGCTTCAACTGCGCGGCGGCCTCGGTGCCCAGGCTCACGTGCACGAGGCCGGCACGGCGGAACAGGGGCAGCAGCTTCTCGTCGCGCAGGATGTCGGTCACGCGCGTGTTGATGCCCCACTGCACGGGGAGATTGCGCTCGATGAGTTCCTCGCAGAATGCGATGAACTTCTTGCGGTGGATCGTGGGCTCTTCGTCGGCCAGGATGAAGAAGCCGACGCCGTGGTTCTTCACGAGGTCCTCGATCTCGTCCACCACCGCCTTGGGCTCGCGGATGCGGTAGTCGCGCCAGAACTTCCACTGGCTGCAGAAGCTGCAGGTGAACGGGCAGCCGCGCGCAAAGTTCGGGATGGCCACACGCACGCCCAGCGGCACGTAGATGTATTTGTCCCACTCCAGGATGCCCCAGTCGGGCTTGATGCGGTCCAGGTCCTGGATGGGCGGCTCGGCCGGCGTGGCCACCACCGTGCCGTCGTCCCCACGGAAGGCGATGCCGCGCACGCTGCTGCGGTCGCGCGGCCACTGGCCGCTCTCCACGGCCTGCACGAAGTTCAGGAACACCTGCTCGCCCTCGCCGCGCACGACGGCGTCGATCCACGGCGCCTCCTGCAGCACCTGCGGGTACATGAAGGTGCCATGGATGCCGCCCAGCACCGTCACGATGCGCTCGTCCACGTCCTTGGCGATCTGCAGCAGCCGCTCGGCCTTGTAGATGGCCGGCGTGATCGCGGTCAGGCCGACGATGTCCGGGCGCAGCTCGGCGATGCGCTGGCGCACGGTCTCGTCGTCGAGATGGTGCGTCATGGCGTCGACGAAATGCACATCCTCGTAGCCCGCGGCCTTGAGATGCCCGGTCAGGTAGGCCACCCAGGCGGGCGGCCAGTTGCCGGCAATCTCGGCCCCGCCCGAGTGGTAGTTGGGGTGGATGAAGAGGATTCGCATGGTGCGAGGCAAGGTACGCCCGGGCACCCCGCGCCGATTTGCGCTACGTCAATCTTTGCTGACAGGCTATCCGTCGGAAACCCGTGACACTCACCTGCCGCCGGGCGGCGACTTCGCTGGTATGGTGCGATCCCCAACCCGGCGGTCTGCCCTTGGCAGACGTGCCCCCGCCTGCCACCCATGCCCCAGCTCGCCGCCCTGATCGCCGAGAACTTCGACGCCGAAGTCCGCTTCCTGCAAGCCCTCGTGCGCGTGCCGACCGACACACCGCCCGGCAACAACGCCGCGCACGCCTATCGCACGGCCGAGCTGCTGACCGAGCTGGGGTTCACGGTCGAGAAGCACAACGTGCCGGCCTCCGTCGTCCACGCCGCCGGCATGCAGTCGGTCACCAACCTGATCGTGCGCCACCGGTTCACGCCGGAGGGCCCGACGGTCGCGCTCAACGCGCACGGCGACGTCGTCCCGCCCGGTGAGGGCTGGACGCACGACCCCTACGGCGGCGAGATCGTCGACGGCCGGCTCTACGGCCGCGCCGCCGCCGTCAGCAAGAGCGATTTCGCGACCTACACCTACGCGCTGCTCGCACTGAAGCAGTCGGGCCTGCCGCTGCGGGGTGCGGTGGAGCTGCACTTCACCTACGACGAGGAGTTCGGTGGCGAGCTCGGCCCGGGCTGGCTGCTGGCCCAGGGGCTGACGAAGCCCGACTACCTGATCGCCGCCGGCTTCAGCTACCAGGTCGTCACCGCGCACAACGGCTGCCTGCAGATGGAAGTGACGCTGCACGGCCTGGCCTCGCACGCCGCCTACCCGCACACCGGCGTGGATGCGCTGCAGGCCGCGAACCGCCTGCTCACGGCGCTGTACGCCTACAACGACGTGTTGCGCACCCGGCTGTCCGAGGTGCCGGGCATCACGCACCCTTATCTCAACGTCGGCCGCATCGAAGGCGGCAGCAACACCAACGTCGTGCCGGGCAAGGTCGTGCTCAAGCTGGACCGCCGCATGATCCCGGAAGAAGACCCGGCCGCCGTGGAAGCCGAAGTGCGCGACCTGATCGCGTCCACCGTCGCCGCCTGCCCGGGCATCACGGTCGACATCAAGCGGCTGCTGCTGGCCCGCTCGACGAAACCGCTGGCCAGCGCCGAGCCGCTGGTGGCCGCCCTTCAGCGCCATGCCAGTGCGGTGTTCGGCGAGCCCATTCCCACCTCGGGCACGCCGCTGTACACCGACGTGCGCCTGTACACGGCTCGCGGCATTCCCGCGGCCATCTACGGCGCCGGCCCTCGCACCGTGCTGGAGAGCAATGCCAAGCGGGCCGACGAGCATCTGGTGCTTGACGACCTGAAGCGCGCCACCGAGGTCATTGCCCGCACCTTGGTTGATCTGCTGCAAGCGCCGCGCTGACGGGCTCACCTAAGATCGCGCCCCATGACCGCGCTCCGCATCACGACCCGCACCGCCCGCCGCTCGGCGTGGTGGCTCGTGGCCGTGTTCCTGCTGGGCGTGCTCGCGCCGGGCATCAGCATGGCGCTGGCGCATGCGCGGGGCGACTTCAACGCGCTGCAGGACGTCTGCCGCTCGCCCTCCGCCACGAACCTGGCCCAGCCCAAGCCGATCGAAGCGGCACTGGACCTGCTGGCCAAGGGCCACTGCCCCGCCTGCCACATCGGCACGGGTGACGCGGCGCCGCCGCCCGCGCCGGTGTCGCCGGTGCTGCGTGACGACCTCGTGCTGGAAGCCCCCGAGCGCTTCTGGACGGCCCCCGTCACCGCCCACGCCTGGCGCCCTGCCAGCGCACGCGCCCCTCCCACCCTGTGATCGCTCCCTGACGCCGCCGCGCCGCCGAGGTGCGGCGTTCGCCCGTGCCGCCGCGCCAGCGCCGCGGCCCGGGCTCGGTTCGATCACTGCTGCCCATGAACAAGACCCTGATGGCGCGCGCCGTTGCGACCTGCGCTGCGCTCTACCTCCTGCCGACCCTCGCCCACGCCTGCGACGACTGCGACTGCGACGACGCCCCGGCGGCAGTCAACGCCGCCGCCGCCCAGACCGACGACGGCACCGCGACGCCGCCCCGCACCCGCCTTGGCCTCGTGCGCGTGCAAGGCGCCTCGCCCAGCTCGCTGCCCACCAACATCCCGACCACGCGCGAGACCGTCACCCGCGAGGACATCGAGCGCACCGTCAACGCGACCGACTCCGAAGACGCGCTGAAGTACCTGCCCAGCCTGCTCGTGCGCAAGCGCTACATCGGCGACTACAACCACGCCATCCTGTCCAGCCGCGCCTCGGGCACCGGCAACAGCGCGCGCTCGGCCGTGTATGCCGACGGCATCCTGCTGAGCAACTACCTCGGCAACGGCGTGGGCGGGCTGAGCTTTCCGCCGCGCTGGGGCCTCGTCACGCCGGAGGAGATCGAGCGGGTGGACGTCATGTACGGCCCCTTCTCGGCCGCCTACCCGGGCAATTCGGTCGGCGCGGTGGTGGACTACGTCACCCGCATGCCCAGCCGGTTCGAAGCCCACGCCAAGGTCGGCTACGTCGCTCAGCCCTTCGAGCTGTACAACACCAAGCGCACCTACCGCGCCTGGCAGGCGAGCGCCTCGGTGGGCAGCCGCGAGGGCGACTGGAGCTGGTGGCTGAACGTGAACCGCACCGACAGCGAAGGCCAGCCGCTGACCTTCGCAACGCGGCTCGTGTCTGCCGGCACGCCCGTCACGAACGGCACGCCGGTCACCGGCGCCGTGGCCGGTCTGAACAATGCCAACCAGGCCTGGTGGCTGCTCGGCGCGGGCACCCAGTACCGCACGGTGCAGGACCACTTCAAGGTCAAGCTGGCCTACGACCTGAGCCCGACGCTGCGCGCCAGCTATGTGTTCGGGGCCTGGCGCAACGACGCCGACGGCAATTCGGCGAGCTACCTGCGCAACGCTGCCGGCCAGCCGGTGCTGGCCGGCGCCATCGTCATCGACGGCAAGCAGTACGCCGCGCTCACCGGGGGCGACTTCGCCGTCACGCGCGAGAAGCTCAGCCACACGATGCACGGCCTGTCGCTGAAGAGCCGCAGCGGCGGCGACTGGGACTGGGAGCTGGCCGCAAGCCTCTACGACTACGGCCGCGACGACAAGCGACAGAACGCCGCCACCAACCCGCAACCCGGCGCGCTGACGGGCGGCGCCGGCACGCTGGCCGACGGCAGCGGCACCGGCTGGCACACGCTGGCCGCCAAGGGCGTGTGGCGCCCGGCAGGCACGGCCCATGTCGTGGACGTCGGCGTGCAGCAGGACACCTACCGGCTGCGCTACCGGACCTCGTCGATCACCGGCAACTACCTCGCCGATGCGCCCGGCGCACTGGCCAACCAGGTCAGCGGCACGACGCAGCTCGAAGCCGCCTTCGCCCAGGACGCCTGGCTGATCAGCCCGGACTGGAAGGCCGTGCTCGGCCTGCGCGCCGAGGCCTGGGAAGCCCGCGACGGCCGCACCGACTTCTCCGCCACGCAAGGCCTCGGCTATCCGACACGCCGCGAGCACTACCTGTCGCCCAAGCTGGCGCTGTCCTGGCAGGCGCTGGAGGCCACCGTGCTCAAGGCCTCGCTCGGCCGCGCGGTGCGCATGCCGACCGTGAGCGAGCTGTACGGCGCCACGTCCACCACCAACTCGCAGTTCATCAACGACCCGAACCTCAAGCCGGAGAAGTCCTGGACGGCCGAGCTCAGCGCCGAGAGCACGCTGGGGCCGCTGCAGTCGCGCGTCACGCTGTTCGCCGAGACGACGCGTGATTCGCTGTACTCGCAGACCACCTTCGACCCGGCCGCCAACCGCAACATCAGCCGCGTGCAGAACGTCGACAAGGTCGGCACCACCGGTCTGGAGACCACGCTGGCCACGACCGACTGGCTGGCTGCGGGGCTGGACCTGTCGCTGAGCCTCACCTACACCGACTCCAAGATCAAGGCCAACGCCGGCTTCGTGGCCACGCCGGGCGACACGGTGGGCAAGTGGCAGCCCAACATCGCCCGCTGGCGCGCCACGGCGCAGGCCGGCTACCGCTTCAACGCCGCCTGGACCGGCAACCTGGCGGTGCGCTACAGCGGCCCGCAGTACCGCACGCTGAACAACGCCGACGTGAACGGCTTCGCCTACCAGGGCGTCAGCAAGTTCCTGACGGCCGACCTGCGCGTGCGCTGGCAGATCGACCGCCAGTGGACGGCCGCGTTCGGCATCGACAACCTGAACAACGACAAGTACTGGAATTTCCATCCCTACCCGCAGCGCAGCTATGCGGCAGAGTTGAAGTTCGACCTCTGAGGCCCCGACCATGAAGACCGCCCTCCTCCTGACCGCCCTGCTCGCCAGTGCGGCCCACGCCCACATCACGCTGGACCAGCCCACCGCCCCCGCCGGCAGCAGCTACCGCGCCACCTTCAAGGTCGGCCACGGCTGCGACGGTGCGGCGACGAAAGCCCTCGTCATCACGCTGCCCGAGGGACTGCGTGGCGCCAAGCCCATGCCCAAGGCCGGCTGGACACTGACCACCACGCGGCGGCCCCTCAAGACGCCGTACGAGAGCCACGGCAAGCCCGTGACCGACGAGCTCGCCGAAGTGCGCTGGACGGCGAACACGCCGGCCGACGTCCTCCCGGACGCCTGGTACGACGAGTTCGTCGTGCGCGCCAGCCTGCCGGCCGAGCCGGGCGATGTGTGGTTCGCGGTGCGCCAGACCTGCACGGAAGGCGAGTGGTACTGGGCCGAGAAGCCCACGGCCGACAACCCTCGCCCGCGCGCCCCGGCCGTGCGACTGAAGGTGCTGCCGGCCGCGGACGCCGGCCACGCCCACTGACGCGGAAAAAAGCCGGGCCCGCCCCGGCTGATCGCGGCATCGTTCACACGCGCCGCGACGATGATTCAGCCCGTCACCAGTGCATGGCCCCCGGCAACGTTGCGGCCCCTGGCGAGGCGGAACGCGATCCGCCCGCGACCACGAAAGCACAAGTTCCGGGCCCGACTGCGTCACCTCGCGGTGTCGCCCCGCCGAGCCACCTGCGCTGTGATGAACGCCGCAGCCCCACGCCCCCGACCGGGTGGTGTCCCGGGCGGCGTCAGGCGCTCTTGCGCCCCGACCGGCTGATGCCGGGCGGGGCTTTCCTTTGCCCCGCGGCCTGGCCTTTCCCATCGACGCAGACGCTCCACCCCACGCTTGAGGGGGATGGCCGCGTCCGGCCGCTAACGATTGCCTAACGGCGACTTTCCAGACTGCCGGTCACCTGATGGGAGACCGCCATGCACCTGACCCGCTTTCTTTCCGCCCTCACCCTCGGCGCCTGCGTCGCGGCGCTGCCGGCTGCCGCCGATCAAGGCGTGAGCCTGGCCACCGGCTACACCGATTTCACGACCTGGTCGCTCTTCGGCAGCGCCACCGCGCAGAACGCCACGCCGGGCAACGGCTTCACCTACAGCAACCTCATCCTGACCCAGGCCGGCACCGGTGGGCAGGGTGGTGCCGGCTTTGCACCGCAGGCCCTGTCGCTGGACTTCAACCAGGCCTTCAGCTTCGACTTCCACTTCTTCATCCCGGCCAGCACCGGGCTGCGCGGCGATGGCCTGACTTTCACGCTGGCCAGCGCCACCGGCGTCGGCAATGCCGGCTCCGGGCTGGGCTACGAGGGCCTGAGCCCGGCCAGCGTGGCCTTCGCGGTGGACACCTTCAACTTTGACGGCGAGCCGGTGTCACCCAGCGTGCAGATCCTCGCCGCGGGCTCCGCCACGCCGCTGGCCGTCACGCTCACCGGCCTGGGCGATGCCATCCGCGACCCGAACTACCAATGGCTGGCCGCGGTTCACTACCAGCCGTCCGGCCTGGGCGACAACGCAGGCACGCTGACCGGCACGATCACCCATCCGGACCTCGGCACCTTCTCGGTGAGCGCGGCGGTCAGCTTCGCGGACCTGGGCCTGGTGGGCACGCCGGTGTACTACGGCTTCACCGCCGCCAATGGCGCCGCGACCGACGGCCACTTCATCACCAGCGCCGTGGCCGTGCCCGAGCCGGGGGCCTGGGCGCTGATCCTCGCGGGCCTCGGCTGCCTCGCCGTGCTGACCCGGCGCCGCGCGAGGGCATGATCCGGCGCTTCACCAGCAGGTCACAGACCCCGACCATCCTGCGCCCCATCGCAGCACGCCGCTGCGGCCACAGCGCAAGAGGTGAACATGGGTCGTCCGTCGAAAGTCCAGCCCGCGCGGGAAGGCAGCAGCCGCCGCGAGTTCTTCAAACGTTCCGGCGCCGGCGCCGTGGCAGTGGCGGCCGCCGCGCCACTGCTGGCCGAGGCCGCAGCACCCGTCCGCTTCGACCACGGCGTGGCCAGCGGCGACCCGCTGGCGGACCGCGTCATCCTCTGGACCCGCATCACGCTGGCCACGGCCCGGCCTGCGGTCGTCGTCCAGTACCTGGTGGCGACCGACCCGGCGCTGAGCCAGGTCGTGCTGCGCGGCACCACCAAGACCAACCCCGGCCGTGACTACACGGTGAAGGTCGATGCACTCGGCCTGCAGCCGGGCACGACCTATTACTACCGCTTCACCTGCGACGGCGTGGACAGCCCCGTCGGCCGCACCAAGACCCTGCCGACCACCGGCGTCAGCAGCCTGCGCTTTGCCGTGGTGAGCTGCTCCAACCACGCCTACGGCTACTTCAACGCCTACGCCCGCATCGCTGCCCGCGCCGACCTCGACCTGGTCATGCACCTGGGCGACTACATCTACGAGTACGGCCCGGCCCAGTACGGCAACACGCGCACACCGGAGCCGCCGAAGGAAATCATCACGCTCGACGACTATCGCCAGCGGCACGCGCAATACAAGCGCGATGCCGACTCGCAGGCGATGCACCGCCAGCACCCGCTGATCGCGATCTGGGATGATCACGAAACGGCGAACAACTCCTTCAAGAACGGCGCCGAGAATCACCAGCCCGCGACCGAAGGCGACTGGAACGCCCGCGTCGCGGCTGCCCTGCAGGCCTACTACGAATGGATGCCGGTGCGCCCGGTCGACACCACGAACCTGCGCGACAACCACCGCAACTTCGCCTACGGTGACCTGGCCGAGCTGCTGATGCTGGAGGAGCGCATCAACGCCCGCTCCGAGCAGCTGACCACGGCCGTGCACCCGACGGCCTTCGGCGCCGGCTTCGCGACCACGGACCCCGGCTACGGCGACCCGACGCGCACCCTGCTGGGCGACACCGAGGAAGCCTGGCTCATCAACCGCCTGCGCACCACGCCGGCCCAATGGAAGCTGCTCGGCCAGGGCGTCATGTTCGCCCAGCTCAAGGCGCCGGGCAGCAACCAGACGACCGACCCGGGCCTGTACTTCATCAACAGCGACCAGTGGGACGGCTACGAGCCGGCGCGCAACCGCATCTTCGCCGGCATCCAGGGCGACGCGGTCAATCCGCGGGTCAACAACGTCGTCGTGCTGACCGGCGACATCCACAGCAGCTGGGCCGCTGACCTGCACCCGAATCCGTACAACCCGGCGCTGTACGACAAGACCACCGGCGCCGGCTCGCTGGCCGTGGAGTTCGTCGGCACCTCGGTCACGTCGCCGGGTGTCGACACCGACACCACCGGCGCCGTCGCCGGTGCCATCCGCTTCTACAACCCGCACTTCAAGTACGTGCAGCTCACGCGGCGCGGCTACCTGCTGATGGACGTGAACCGCGACCGCGTCGTCGGTGAATGGTGGTACGTGGACACCGTGGCCAGCCCGAGCAACGTGGAGACCTTCGCGACCGCCTTCGAGGTGCGTGTCGGCGAGAACCGCCTGCGCGCCTCCGCCCAGACGCCCAACCGCGCCAACCCGCCGGCCCTGGCCCCCTGACCCACCCTGGAGCGCACGCCATGAAACACGCCCTCATCCTCATCGCCGGCCTGCTGTCGCTGCAGGCGGGTGCCGCCGACCTGAGCTTCTCCGGCCAGGCCGTGAACCACAACGACAAGATCGTCATCGACTTCCAGGCCACCGCGGGCAGCACCGTGAGCCTGTGGACCGACAGCTGGCAGTCGGGCCTGAACTTCGACCCGCAGCTCTTCCTGGCCCAGGGCGACACGATCGTGCTGACCGACAACGACGGCGGCAGCCTCGTCAATGCCGGCGCGGGCTACTTCGACGCCGGGCTGCAGTTCACCGCCGCGGCCACCGGCAGCTACCGCCTGGTGCTGAACGCCAGCTCCAACGACGCGCTCGGCACGCTGCTGTCCCAGGGCTTCACCTACGACAGCCAGGCGCCGATCCCGCTGGCCACCTGGAACCAGCCGGGCTACGACGTCAACGCCAACGACCAGAAGGGCGGTTTCTGGCGCGTGAACCTGAGCGGCGTGGAGACCGCCGCCGTCGTGCCTGAGCCCGCTCATTGGGCACTGCTGCTGCCGGGGCTGCTCGGCGTGGCCCTGGCCGCACGCCGCCGCCGCTGAGTCGCAGCGGCGGGTGAGCCTGCGCGCCGTGAGGTCGACCCGCTGACCGCCGCGCGGCCGTGCGGCCTGGTCCGCCGCGCCGCCGCCTTGCGCGGCATCTGGGCCGCCACGCCCCGGCATGAAAATATTTGGGGGCCCTTGTCGATCGGCCGCCCCGTCACGCATCACCCTGTCAGGAACGCGCACGGTGCGCGGGCCATCGCAGGAGAACCCCATGCAATTCATGCTCATCTTCAAAGAGACCACCGCGGAAGTCGCCCGCCGCGACGACCCCGCTGCCGCGCCCGCCTACTGGGGCGCCTGGGGGGCCTACATCGGCGCCCTGCAGGCCAGCGGCATCGTCCTCAGCGGCAACGGCCTGCAGGCGCCGCACACAGCCACGCACGTCCGGGTGGACGGCGGCAAGCGCCAGGTGCAGGACGGCCCGTTTGCCGCCACCCACGAGCACCTGGGCGGCTACTTCATCGTCGAGACGGCCAGCCTGGACGACGCCCTGGAATGGGCGGCGCGTGCGCCCTGCGCGTCGGCCGGCAGTGTTGAAGTGCGGCCGGTGCTGCCGCCCATGAACGCCGCGGCATGACGACGGCACCGCAGCGCGCTGGCGTGCGCACGTGAGCGACGCGGCGGCCGCGGCCGAACGCGTCGCCCGTGAAAGCTATGGCCGCCTCGTGGCGCGCCTGGCCTGGCAATGGCGCGACCTCGCCGCCGCCGAGGATGCGCTGGCCGACGCCTTCGCCGCCGCGCTGCGCCACTGGCCCGAACAGGGCGTGCCGGACGCCCCCGAAGCCTGGCTGGCCGCGGCCGCCCAGCGCCGCCTGCTGCACCACGCGCGCCACCACCGGCTGACGCAGGACCCCGGCGTCACGGCCCTGCTCGGCGACACCGAGCCCGAGGCGCCCGAGCGCGAGGCCGTGCCCGATGCACGGCTGCAGCTGATGTTCGTCTGCGCCCATCCGGCCATCGCGGCCAACGTCCACGCGCCCTTGATGCTGCAGGCCGTGCTCGGGCTGGACGCCAAGGTCATCGCCAGCGCCTTCCTGGTGTCGCCTGCTGCGATGGCGCAGCGCCTGGTGCGCGGCAAGGCCAGGATCCGCGAGGCCGGCCTGCGCTTCGAAACCCCCGAAGCCCGCGAACTGCCCGCACGCCTAGCCGCCGTGCTGGAGGCCGTCTATGCCGCCTACACCCTGGGCCGCCAGGCCCTGGACAACCCCGCCGACGACCTGCGCGAGGAAGCCCTCTTCCTCGCCCGACTGACGACGCAGCTGCTGCCCGGCCAGGCCGAAGCCTGGGGTCTGCTGGCCCTGCTGCTGCACGCCGAGGCGCGCCGGGCGGCCCAGTTCGACGCCGATGGCCGCTTCGTGCCCCTGCACGCGCAAGACCCCCGCGCCTGGCGGGGCGACCTGATCCACGAAGCGGAGGCGGCGCTGTGGACGGCCGCCGGGCTGCGCCAGCCCGGGGCCTTCCAGATCGAGGCCGCCATCCAGTCCGCGCATGCCCAGCGCCGCATCACCGGGCAGACCCCGTGGCACGCCATCGCGCAGCTGTACGGTGTGCTGGTGCAGCACCATGCCAGCCTCGGTGCGCGCGTCGGCCAGGCCGTGGCGACCGCCGAGGCCGGCGAGCCCGCGGCCGCGCTGGCCTTGCTGGACGCCCTGCCGCCCGAGGCCGCGGGCTACGCGCCCTACTGGGTGGCCCGCGCCCACGTGCTCGGCCTCGCCGGTGCGCCCGGCCGGCAGGCCGCGCTGCAGCGCGCCATCGGCCTCACCGACGACCCGCGGCTGCGCGATTTCCTGGTGGGCCAACTGGACTGACGCAGCGCGGCGGACGCTCGGTGCAGCCTGCGTCGGGGCGCCCTCTCACTTGAAAGCTGGAAGAGTTGCCAGGAGACACGGGTCTCAGCGACGGCTACCCTGCGCGCCATCTTGACGTTAGAAGATGGCGCCGCGATACAGGGCAGCCCAGGGAGTCCCATGAATCGAATCGTCAAGGCGCTGGCTGCAGCGCTGGTCGGCGCTGCCACCGTGAGCGCCGTTGCAGCGTCGTACAACGACGAAGTCTCCAACCTCATCCGCGCCGGCAAGACCGCCAAGGCCCTCGGGCCGGAGGTCTTCGGCGACCGCATCAACTACTACACCGGCGCGCTGGAGTTCGTGCAGAGCGACGTGGCCATTCCCGGCAACGATGCGCTCCCCGTGAGCGTGGGCCGGCGCCTGGCCCCCGGCTGGGCACCGCGCAAGCGGCTGGGCCTGTTCGGCGACTGGGAGTTGGAGATTCCACGCCTGCAAGGCACCTTCTCCAACCGCAATGGCTGGTCTACCGGCGGCGCGGCGGGCAACAAGCGCTGCACCAACTTCGACGGCCCGGGCTCGGTGCTCGGCACCAACAACGCCAGCTCCTGGGACCAGGAAGAGTACTGGCGCGGCAACCTGCTCTACACGCCCGGACAAGGCGAGACCGAGATCCTGCGCCGCACGACCAACACCCCGGCCGCACCGAGCGACGGCTACACCTACCCGCTCGTCACCAAGAACCACTGGGCCCTGCGCTGCGGCACGCTGCAGTCCAACGCCTACTACTCGGCCAGCGTCAACAACCAGGGCGAAGGCTTCGTCGCCCGCAGCCCGGAGGCTTCGTCTACCGCTTTGACTGGCTGGTGCGGCGCGATGCGGAGCTGATGACCCGCGCCAGCCCGATCCCGACCGTGCGCAGCGCGCCGACCGACCCTGTCATCTCCGGCTCCGAGCGGACGCCCGCGCAGCCGAACGCGGCGGCCAATGCGCTGCTGTCCCGCGACGAAGTCTGGATCCTGCCGACCGAGGTCAAGGACCGCTTCGGCAACTGGGTGCGCTACAGCTTCGACCCCGCGCTGCCCTGGCGGCTCCTGTCCATCAGCAGCTCCGACGGCCGCACCATCAGCTTCACCTACGTCGGCACGACCAACCGCGTCAACACGGTCAACGACGGCACGCGCACCTGGACCTATGTCTACGGCAGCACGGGCGAACTGATTGCGGTCACGCAGCCCGATTCGACCCAGCTCACGATCAGCGGTTCCGACAGCGTCAGCGTGGCGGCCTCGATCAGCGTGGACTTGGGCTGTACCGGCACCGGCAATCCGGACCTGAGTGCAAGCGGCGTTCAGACCATCAGCTTCAGTCACCCGAGTGGGGCTCAAGGGGTCTTCTCCGTGCGGCCCACGTCGCACGCGCGCTCCTTCGTGCCCCAGGTCTGCTTTGGCGACATGCTCGCCAACGCCCGCTACCCACGCTACTTCGCCACCAAGAGCCTCGTGGGCAAGCAGATCAGCGGCGTCGGCATGCCCACGCAGACCTGGAGCTATGCCTACAGCGCCGTCAACGGTCAAGGCAACTGGGACACCTGCACCGGCACCTGCCCCGAGACCAAGACCGTCACGGTCACCGGCCCGGACGGCGCCAACAAGGTGATGACCTTCGGCACGCGGCACAACACCACCGACGGCAAGCTGCTGCGCACCGATGAGTACAGCACCGCGGGTGCGCTGCTGCGCACCACCGCGCAGGCCTACCGCATGGGCCGCGAGATGGGCCTGTCGGTGCTGGACATGGGCGACGGCGCCACCTCCAGCATGCGGCAGGACCCGCTGTCCTCCAAGACCATCACGCAGCAAGGCGTCGCCTTCAACTGGTACGGCGATGCGGTCGACAGCTTCGACCGCACAACGCAGGAGCGCCGTGTGGGCCCGGGCGGCACGCGCACCGAGACGACCACCTACAGCGACAACTTCAGTGTCTGGGTGCTCGGCCAGGTCAGGCAGGTCGCCAACGGCGGCGGGCAGCTGATGGTGGACCGCGACTTCGACCCCGCCACCGCCACGCTCAAGGCCGTGCGCGAGTTCGGTGTGCTCAAGGAAAGCATCGACTACAACCCCGATGGCACCGTCAGCGGCCGGCGCGATGGCGGCAACCGCCTGACGAGCTTCGGCGACTACAAGCGCGGCATCGCCCGCCTCGTGACCTACCCGGACAGCACCAACGAGAGCGTCACCGTCAATGATCTCGGCTGGGTCACGAGCCACACCAACCCGGCGACCTACACGACACAGTACGGCTACGACAACACCTGGGGCTTGATCACGTCGATCACGCCGCCGGCCGGCTTCACCGCCACCGCACTGCGCTTCGAGAAGATCACGACCGCCGAGTACGGCTTGCCCGCAGGCCATTGGCGCCACACCACCACCAAGGGCACGGCCACCACGCAGACCTTCCTGGACGCCTACTGGCGCCCGGTCATGACGCGCACCTTCGATGCCGCCAACGAGGCGGCCACGCGCAAGGTCACGGTCAACGGCTACGACAGCAGCGGCCGCGTGAGCTTCGAGAGCTATCCGCAACGCGACCTCGGCGACGTGGCCGTCACGTCACCCGGCACGCGCACCCAGTACGACTCGCTGGGACGCAAGACGCAGATGCAGGCGGATAGCGAACTCGGCGTGCTGAGCACCAGCATCGCCTACCTGAACGGCTTCCAGACGCAGACCACCAACCCGCGCAGCAAGGTCACGACGCAGGGCTTCTGGGCGCTGGACGACCCCGCCAAGGCGCAACTCGCGACCATCTCGGCGCCGGCCGGCGTGAACGTCGCCATCGCCCGCGACATCTTCGGCAAGCCCACCGCCATCACGCGCAGCGGCACGTTCGCTGGCTACACCAGCAACGTCACCCGAAGCTACGTGTATGACGCCGGCCAGAGGCTGTGCAAGACGATCGAGCCGGAGGTGGGCTCGACCGTGCAGGTCTACGACGCCGCTGGCAACATCGACTGGAAGGCCCCCGGCCAGGCTTTGGCCGACCCGGCAGCCTGCAACGACGCGAGCGTGCCGCTGGCGGCGCGCATCACCTACGGCTACGACCTGCTGAACCGCCTCAAGACGGTGACGTACGGCGACGGCAGCCCGGCGGTGAGCCGCACCTACACGCCGGACGGCCTGCTGGAGACCATCACCAGCAACGGCGGCACCTGGACCTACGGCTACAACGCGCTGCGCAAGCTCGCGACTGAAAGCTTTGCCTACGGCGGCCAGACCTACAACTTCGCCTGGGGCTACAACACGGCCGGCGACCTGAGCGCGCTCACCTACCCGGACCGCACCGTCACCTACAGCCCCAATGCGCTCGGTGAGTCGCAGTCGGTCAGCGGCTTTGCCAGCGGCATCACCTACCACCCCAATGGCGCGGTGGCCGGCTACACGCTGGCCAACGGCATTGCCCACAGCCTGACACAGAACGTCCGTGGCCTGCCACTGGTCAACCGTGATGCGGGCGTGCTGCAGGACCTCTACGGCTACGACCAGAACGGCAACGTCGCCAGCATCACCGACCAGCAGGAAGCCGTCTTCAACCGCACGCTCGGCTACGACGACCTGGACCGCCTCACGAGCGCCAGCGCGCCTGGCGTGTGGGGCACGGCCAGCTACGCCTACGACCCCGTGGACAACCTGCGGGCCGCCACCGTGGGCAGCCGCAGCACGGTGCTGAGCTTTGGTGCCAACAACCAGCTCGCCAGCGTCACGACCAACGGCGTGTTGGCCAACTACGGGTTCGATGCCCGCGGCAACCTGACCGCCAAGGGCGCGCAGACCTTCGGCTTCGACCTCGGCAACCGGCTGACCACCAGCAGCCTGGGTGGCAGCTACGCCTACGACGGCCACGGCCGGCGCTTCCGGGTCGTCAGCACCGATGGCTCCACGCGCATGCAGCTGTACAGCCAGGCGGGCCAAATCCTGTGGGCCACGAGCACGGGCGGCGCGCGACCGACAAGCACCACGGCCTACATCTACCTCGGCGGCAAGGCGATTGCAGAGGCGAACAGCGTGAGCGGGACGCAGTACCTGCACACGGATGCGCTGGGCAGCCCAGTGGCGCGCACGAACACGGCGGGTGCGGTGATCAACCGCACGCGCTATGAGCCGTACGGGTATGTCGCCTCAGGGGTGAAGCCGAGCCCGTCCGTTGGGGCGCTGGGCTTCACGGGGCATGTGCAGGATGCGGAGACGGATCTCGTGTACATGCAGCAGAGGTATTACGATCCGTGGGCGGGGAGATTCCTTTCGGTTGATCCGATCGTTACTGATGCCAACGCTGGAACCAGTTTCGGCCGCTATATGTACGTGGAGAACAACCCGTACGCGAAAGTTGATCCCAACGGCGCATATTCTTGCGGCGATAGCTTGACCTCAGAGCAGTGCACGACCGCCATGTCGAACCAAGCTACAGCTATTCGCAAATTGGAAGCGGGCGTAAAGATGGTGGGTGCAATCATGTCGGCGATCAAGGCGGGCAAGTCACTCACAGCGGAGCAGACCAGTTTTTCCCAGAAAATTGATAAGGTTGCAGGGGATGGCGCGAGTAAGGATGTGAGCCTTTTAGAGCAAATGAGCAACGCCGGAAACAATTCTCTTGCTGACTTACGATCGAATATCAAGCTCGAGCTGGATAATTCGTTGTCTGGCAAATATGCGGTTCACGCAAATGACTCGGTGAAGCTTTCGCCTCAGTACTTCACGGATTCTAAGAAGATTGGATCAGCAACGCTAATGCACGAAGGTTTTCATCGAAGGGGTGCGGGTTACCTAATGGATAGGAACTATCGTCCTATGCCCGCCGATCCAGAGATGGCTGCCAAGCTCAGATTTGAGTGGATGGGCAGGCAGGGCGCCCTAATGGATGCAGATACCATGACTGTGTTATTTGGTGGCTACTCAAAATGAAGAAGTTTGAGCTTCGCTTCTTTAGGACCAGCTTTATTGTTGTTGTTCTGTTGGCTTTGTGCGGGGTGTTGGCTGGCTTATTGCTTGGAGTGATAAATGACACCACACCTAAGCTTCTTCATGATGATCCCCATGCAGTGCTCAAGTATTCGGCGGAAAAATGCAAGCTTGTGGGTGGGGAAGTTTCTGCCGTCTGCGGTACCCGCACACAGAAATGCATCGTGGAATATCCCGATGCTGGCAAGGCGTGTGACGACTCTTCGCAGTGTCTTGGTGGGTGTTACCTTGACTTGGAGAAGCTTTGCCTCTCGAGGGGTGCCGGCTGCTTTGGACAGGAGGGGCCGCCAAAAGTAGGCGATAAGGCAAACGGCACTTGTAAGCCTGACAACAATCCTTGCGGCAACTTTTGGAAGGTTGACAACGGAAAGATAAGCAGCGCGGCCAATATCGACTAACACGTTGGCACTGAGTCATTGTGAGAAGCGAATGGACCAAGTCGCGAATGAGTATCGCGCGTTGATGCTCTCCCTTACTACAGGTAAAATGACTGCCGACGACTTTCAGCAGCAATATTTAGCCAAGTTTAAAAATGAAAGGCGCAGGTTCAAGGAACCTTTATACGAAATACTTCAACTCGCCTTCGGCTATGCAGATAGTTTTACGTCGAATTCTGAGTTGCTCGCACTTAAGCCAGATTTCTATTTAGATGAAGCCCGCCTCAAAACGGAAATTGCTGCGCTGATGCCACTTCTCACGCAGCAATAGCTCGAATCCTGCAGCCATGTGGGGCGGGTCGAGCCTCGCCTCGCCCGGCAGAACATGGAGAAGCGAATCCTGTACGACCGGTGCAGCGGCGGGTCTCGACCCGCCCTACCTGGCTAGGGTTGCATCCAACCGCCCAAGCGCTCCCAACGCCTGCGCTTGTCGTCCCAGCCGTGGCAGACGTACTCGAAGTCGGACTGCATCGGCGCCACGCAGGCGACGTCCAGATTGGAGCGGCGCTTGACGATCTGCGACTCGCCCGCTGCCCGGCGACGGGCATTCGCCCGCTCGACCGCCGTCCAGGACAGGCAATGCACGCTCGGAAAGCGCTGCATCACCCCGGCGACCGGCCCGGGCGGCGGCTGCTCGTCCCACAGCACCTCGGGCGCGGCGCCCGGAAGGTAGGCGGCGTACACCAAACGGCGCGCGTCGGCCGAGACGAGGCCCAGCACCGCCTGAACGGGCCCCGGCCGGTCGAACGAGCCGACGCAGGCCGCAACGACCTGAAGCCCACCTGGCAAGGCGGCCGTGGCGGCCAGCAGGCGGTCCGCCTGCGCCTCGCCGACAGCGGCGCGGAGGTCGGCCACGCCGCCCGCGTGCCCGGGCGCGAGCCGCTCGACGCTGACCGGCTGGACCTGCCCGGGGCGTCGGATATTCGTCCTCAGCCCGGGTCGATGGCCCGTGGAGCAAGCTGAGCCCCCGTCAATCAGTCATGAGCCAGTTTGAAGCGCCGCGCACCGGTCGCAGCCACTACGGCTGGCCGCTGCGTCAGGCCATCGGCGCGGTGAACACGCCTCAGGCGGCCAGCAACTGCTCCAGCCGCTGCTCCTTCAGCCCGTAGAAGCGCTTGATCTCGGCGATCTGCGCGAGCAGCTCCGGCCGGCGCGCGGCGAGCGCCGCGGCGGCGGCGCCCTGGGCCTTCACGGCCAGGATCATCTTGTTCTTGCTGGTGTGCTCCAGCGCGATGAACTCGAACACCTGGGTGCGGTAGCCCTGGCTTTCCAGCAGCAGCGCGCGCAGCGAGTCGGTCACCATCTCGGCCTCCTGGCCGAGGTGGATGCCGTGCTGCAGCATCGGGCGGAGCACCGGCGGCAGGGTCATCTGCGGGCGCAGTTCCTTGTGGCAGCAGGGCGAACTCATGATGATCCGGGCGCCGCTTTGCAGGCCGACGTGCAGCGCGTGGTCCGTCGCGATGTCGCAGGCATGCAGGGCGATCATCACGTCCAGCGGCTGCACGGCCTGGGTGCGCACGTCGCCCTGGTCGAAGCGGATGCCGCTCAGCTGCTCGCCCTCGATGACGGCATTGCAGAGCCTGACCATGTCGTCACGCAGTTCGATGCCGGTCACGCGCGGCTCCAGGCCCCGGGCCTGCAACCAGTCGTGCACGGCAAAGGTGAGGTAGCCCTTGCCGGAGCCGAAGTCGGCCACGCGCACCGGGCCGGCGAGCCCGGCTTCGTCGACGGCGGCGGACAGGATCTCGACGAAACGATTGATCTGCTTCCACTTGCGGGCCATGGCGGGCACGAGTGCCAGCTCGCCCTTGACGAGATGCGTCAAGCCGAGCGCCGACCACACCGGGTGGGCCATCTCCAGCGGCCGGAACTTGGCCTTGTCGTGCGCGGCCGGGGCCGGCGGCTCGGCGGCGTCCACGCGCGTCACGCGCAGTGTCTCGCGGCCCTTCCGGCTGACGGCGAACTGCACTTCCTCGGCCGCGGTGTGCAGGTGCGCGTTGCGGAAACGCACGCCGAGCAGTGCGGCGATCTCGGCCAGCCCGGCCTCGGGCGGGTGGTTCTTGGTGACGTCCTTGGTGCGGTGGCGCCAGAGAAAGGTGAGCGCAGGCTCACCGCGCAGCTCAATCGCACGAACGGTCAGGCGTTCGACGTCGGCATCGTCGCCCACAGGCCCCGACAGCAGCAGCTTGCCGAACTGGCCGCCGGCCAGCGCCAGGCGCACCAGATGCAGGAAGCGCTCGCGGGCCGGCGCCGTGGCCGCCGGGGGCGGGGTGATGAGGGCGGTGAACAGCGGTGCGGCCATGCACGCATTGTCGGGGCGCAGCGCCACGACCCTCAGGGCGCCGCGAGGAACTGCCAGCCCACCACCGCCGCGTTGTAAATGGCATGGACCACCATCGGCGCGAGCAGGCTGCGGCCGCGCTCGAAGGCCAGCGCCGTGCACAGCCCCAGGAAGAACACCGGGATGACGGAGATCGGCGGGTGGACGATGGCAAACACCGCGGCGCTTGCCGCGGCCGCTGGCCACAACGGCAGCGAACGGCGCAGGCCGCCGAAGATCAGGCCGCGGAAGATGAACTCCTCGAAGACGGGCGCGGCCAGCACGCACAACAGCAGGAGCCCCAGGCGCAGGCCTGGGGCCAACGCTGCCGGCGCCGCGGGTGCCAACTCCAGCACCTGCAGGATGCCGACATAGGCCAGCCCTGCCGCTGCCGCCAGCACCCCCAGGCCAGCGCCCGAGCGCAGGCTCGCGACCCGCGAGCCCGGCGCACCCAGCCACTCGGGCAGCGAGCGGGTGCCGGTGCGCCAGTAGGCCAGCCGGACCAGGCCGTAGGTGAAAGCGCCCGCGGCAAGGAACACGGCCAGCAGCCCGGCCACCGCATGTCCGGGCATCACCACCTGCCACAGCGCTGCGAGCACCAGCTGGCAGATGAAGAAACACATCGCCGCCATGACCCCATCGGCCACCGATGGCCGCGCGGGCGGGGAAGCGGTCGGATCGAGCAGGAAGGGCAGCTGATCGGTGGCCTTCTGCCACAGGGCCAGGGCCAGCAAGCCGGTCAGCAGCACGATGATCAGGGACTGCCACCACTGCGCGGCCCACAGGCCGTATGCATAGAAACTGCCGAGCAGCATGAAGAGGTAGATGTAGCCCGGCCGCACCCGGGCCGCGCGTTCCTCGGCGAGGGGGTCGCTGGCGAACACCGCCAGCGACACCGCAATCACCGCAAACAGCGGCACACCCACCAGCGCCAGCAGTGCAGGCCCGAGCAGTTGCCAGCCCGCCCCGTCCTTGGCCTGCCACGCGGCCGGCACCAGGATGCACAGCACGTACACCAGGGCCAGCGCAGCCCACAGCTGTGCCTTCTCCTTGAGTGTCTGGCCAATGCTGCGCGGGAAGGTGTACAGCAGCCACAGCGCTGCCCCTTCGTTGTTGAGCGTCTGGAACGCCGACAGCATCAGCATGTAGCTCGCCAGGCCGAATGCCGCCGATGCGACCACCGGCGGTGAAGCGCTGAACAGGGCCGCCACTGCTTGCCAGCCGCCGTTCATCACCACCTGACTGCCGATGATGAGCACCGGCAGCAGCAAGGTCTGCACGAGAAAGTTGCGGTCGCGTGCGAGCAGTCGGAGCTCGCGCCGCTGAATGGCCGAACGGATGAAAGGCCGCCCCGACACCTTTGCGGGTGCCGCGGCCACTCCCCCCTGACGGCCACCCGCCTCCCGGTGACCCACCGCCAGAAGCCCGTGCCGCAGTTGGTGGCGCATCCAGGCCACGCCGAGCGCCGACAGAACGACCACCTGGGCCGCCGCGAACACCAACAGCAGCAGCCCGGCACCCGGCTGGGCGGCGTTGAGGGCGCGCACGACGAGGCCCGGCGGCGTCCACAGCGCCCAGCCCGGCAGCGCACTGACGAGCTCGACGCCATAGCTGCCGCCCCGCGAGGTGCCGATGGACAGCGCCAGGTACATGCCCAGCAAGCCCACCACCGACATCAAGGCCTGCAGATTGCGCAGCCGGGGCGGCGACAGGTGCAGCCGCAAGCCGATATCCACCAGCGAGCGCAGCAGCGCCGCCAACAGGCACAACGGCAGGCAGGCCACCAGCCCCAGCCCGGGTGACGCCCACCACGGAACGCCTGACTTCCATGCCAGCACGGTGCACAGTGGCAGCAGGGCCAACCAGGCGAACACGCTGGTGACACTGCGCTCCACGAGCCGCGCCCACAGCAGCGCAGTCAAGCCGACGGGCAGGGTCAGCAGCCATTCCAGGTCCCATTCGGGACGCGCCAATTCGCGGGTCCCGAGGTCGTTGCACACGGCCATCAGCACCAGCAGCGTCAGCAGCCCGGCCGTACCCGCCAGCAGTGGCGGACTGAAGGCCTGGCTCACCGGGCCTGGCGAGGAGAACTTCTCCCCCTCTTTCGAGACCTCTCCGTTGGCCTCGCGATCGGCTTCATCCTGGGGCTGCACGTCCAGCACCTGGTGCAGTTTCTCGAAGCTCCCCACGGCGACACTGCCGAAGGCGCCCAGCATCAGCAGGCCCATGACCATCGCCAGCAGCCAGCCCGTGCCACCCTTGCGCGCCGTGCCCGTGCGGGCGGCAGCCGCCTTCTTTCGACCGAAGGACAGCCGGCTCATGGCACCCGTCAGATTCACCAGCCGGCGCAGCCGCAGCCGGGTCAGCAGCCAGAACATGGCCAGGGCGCCCGGCACGGCGCGGGGTGGCGCGGCCACAGCGCTTGTCATGGCTGCGCCTCGCCAGCCTGCGCGGTGATGTGCAAGAAGGCGTCTTCCAGCGAGGCATCCTGGCCCGCCTGCGTCAGGCGGTGCTTGATGTCGTCCGGCGTGCCCACCGCGGCCAGCTGGCCCTTGTTGATGATGCCGATCCGGCTGCACAGCCGCTCCGCCATGTCCAGCAAGTGGGTGGAGACAAACACGGTGCAGCCACGCGCAGCGAGGTCCCGCAGGCGCTGTTGCACGTCCCGTGAGGCGCGCGGGTCCAGGCCGTTGATGGGCTCGTCCAGAATGAGCACCTGCGGCTCGTGGATGAGGGCGCAGGCCAGCCCGAGCTTCTTCTTCATGCCGAGCGAGTAGTTGACGGCGTACTCCTGAGCATCGTCCCGGAGCGCGAACTCGTCGAGCATGCGGTCTGCGCGCGCAGCAGCCTCAGGGCGGCTGAAGCCGTGCATCTCGGCGACGAACTGCAGGATCTCGCGCCCGCGCAGATAGTCGTAGAACACCGGGGTGTCGGGCAGGTAGCCCACATGCCGCTGCACCTCGGCCCGCTGGTGGTGGCAATCGAGCCCGGCGATCTGCACCCGGCCGCTCGTGGGCACGAGGATGCCCATCATCATGCGGATGGTGGTGGTCTTGCCGGCGCCGTTGGGTCCGAGGCAACCGAACAGCTCACCGCGAGCGACGTGCAGGTTCAGGTCCCGCACCGCCTCGAAATTGCCGTAGCGCTTGCCCAGCTGCTGGAAATCGATCACGCCTGTTTCTCCCGCCGGCCCCCGGCGGGCACCATCCTGCCCTGACTGCGAGGGCGCGGCTGTCGCGCAGACGCGTCAGGCGTGGGTGATATGCACCCGCGTCTCGGCCGTGTCCAGGTGCGGCAGCGTGTTGAAGGTGACGAGGTGATGGCGCTTGGGGTTGAAGGCGAACTCGGTCACGGCCGAGTTGCGGATGCGCAGGTTCAGCTCGACGAAGGTCTGCGGCGGCGTGGACAGCACCTGCGCCACGGCAGTTGCGATCGGGCCGCCGCTGGAGACGATCAGCACCTGACGCCCGACGCCCACCTCGCGCACGCGGTCGAGCGCGCCGGCCACGCCGGCCGCGAAGTCGGCGTGCGAGGGCATGCCCGCCGGCACCGTCTCGCCGGCCATCCAGGCGAGCAGGCCCTGGCGCAGCAGGCGGAAGTGCTGCTTGACGGCCTCGGGGTCGCGCGGCGGCGCCAGCGGCCCGGGGTGGATGGCGCGCACCACGGCCTCGCTGTCGTACTCGTTCAGGCCGGGCACGGCCACGGCGGGCAGGTCGTGCCCCAGGCCCTCGGCGATGCCGGCGAGCGACTGGGCATGCCGGCGCAGCGTGCCCGTGAAGACGGCGTCGAAGCGCTGGTCGCGCTCCCGCCAGTAGGCGCCGAGCAACCGGCATTGCTCGTGGCCGCGGGGGCTGAGCTGGTCGTAGTCGGCCGCGCCGAAACTGGCCTGGCCGTGGCGGACGAGGTAGAGGCTTCCCATGGCCGGCATCATGACCGCGCGCCGGCGGCCCGCCTGTCGCGACAATGACGTCATGACCCTTCGCATCGCCACCCGCGACGACACCGCCGAACTCTGGCGCGTGCGCTACGCCGTCACCGAGAACACCCTCACCCCCGGCCGCATCTCGGATGCCGAGCTGCATGCCTACCTCGAAGACCACGGCCGCGGCTGGGTCGTCGAGCTGGCGCCTGGCCGCATCGCCGGGTTCTCGATCGGGGATGCCCGCAACGGCCACATCTGGGCGATGTTCGTCGACCCCGCCCTGCACGGCCGGGGCTACGGCCGCGTGCTGCACGACGTGATGGTGAACTGGCTGTTCGACCAGGGCCACACGCGGCTGGACCTGGCCACCGCCCCGAACTCGCGCGCCGAGGCCTTCTACCGCCGCGCCGGCTGGCAGCCCACCGGCGACGGCCTGGACCGCTGGGGCGATCTTCCGTTTGAACTGCACCGCAAGGACTGGCCCCGCCATGCTTGAGACCCACGTCATCGACACCGGCCCGAACCCGGGCACCACGCTCATCGTGCTGCACGGCCTGGGCGCCGACGGGCATGACTTCGTGCCGATCTGCGGCGAGCTGGACCTGCGCGCACTCGGCGCCGTGCGGTTCATCTTCCCGCATGCGCCCGAACGCCCCGTCACGATCAACGGCGGCTACGTGATGCGCGCCTGGTACGACATCCTCGGCACCGACCTCGTCCGCCGCGAGGACGAAGCCGGCCTACGCGCGTCGCAGGCGGCCATCGCCGCGCTGGTCGACCAGGAGCGTGCCCGCGGCGTGCCGGCGAACCGTATCGTGATCGCGGGCTTCTCGCAGGGCTGCGCGATGGCGCTGATGACGGCCCTGCGCTACCCCGAGCGGCTGGCCGGTGCCGTGGGCCTGTCGGGTTATCTGCCGCTGGCCGCCACGACGGCCGCCGAGCGCGCCCCGGCCAACGCCGACCTGCCGATCTTCCTGGCGCACGGCACACACGACGACATCGTCGTGCCCGCCCGCGGCACCGCCAGCCGCGACGCGCTCGTGGCCCTGGGTCACGACGTCGAATGGCATGACTACCCGATGCCGCATTCGGTCTGCCTGGAAGAGATCCGGGACCTGAACGCCTGGCTGCTGAAGCAACTGGGCTGACTTCACCAGCCTGATCCCCGCGCCGGCGCCGTGCCGGCCGGGGGATGATCCATCCGTCATGGAGCGTCTTGCCGAACAGATCGTCGCCTGGCACAACCGCCACCCGCTGGCGCGTCGTATCGCCGTGGACGACGTGCACACCGTGGGCGTGGTGGCCCTGCCCTTCGTGCGCGCCTCGGCCGAGGCGGGCGGGCTGGTCGAGCCCGTGCTCACCGACGCCGTCGGATTCGACGAGCTGGCGGCAGCGCCGCGGCCGTCGGCCCTGGCCTCGTTCGTGCAGCGTCTGCGTGGCCTGGCCGGCCGTGTCCGGCTGCCGGGCCTCAAGCCGCGGACGCAATGGCGGGCCTTCAGCGAACGCTTCCTGCCGGGGCTGAGCCCGCGGCGGGTGGAGGGCTTCGCGCTCGCGCACGGCTTCACGGAGCCGCCCGCCACGCCGGAGACCCGGCCCTGGCGCGTCATCGTCATCGACGAGGCGCTGGCGAGCCGCCACAGCGGCTGGCCGTTCGAGATCTACCTGATGACGGCCGGCATCGACCGCGGCAGCAAGCGCACGCGCGTGCTGGCCGGGCGGGGCATTCCGTCGGAAATCATCGGGCGCCGGCTGTGGGACCCGGTGCGGGTCGGCGCGGCAGCGGCCGTGCTGGTGCTGCTCGCGGGCGGTGCGGCGTGGTGGCTGCGGCCGGCGGCGGTCGTGCCCGTGGCGCCCGAAGCGGTCCCTGCCGTCTCGGTGCCCGCCAGCGCGCCTGCACCAGTGTCGGCACCGGCGTCCGCCGCATCGGAGGCCGACGGGGCGGCTTCAGCACCCGCCTCGTCGGCGGAGGCCGCCAGCGCCGCGGCTGCGCCGATGCCGCCGGCCAGCGAACCCGACCCCGATGCGCCCCCGCCCGACATCCGCCCACGCCTGGTGGAACGCGCGGACGGCATCAAGCGCCCACCGCTGCTGCGCAGCCAGCCAGCCGAGGCCGGTGAAAGCGCCGCCGACAAGACGGCCCCGGCGGAGGCCAAGGGCGAGGCCAGGCCGGCGAAGGCCGGCGAGTCCAAGGCCGAGCCGGCGGACCCGCGCCTGGTGCGCATGGCCAAGTCACCGAACAAGGTCGTCGTCGCCCTGGTCGGTCCGCCGGGCACCAAGGCCGAAGCCGAGGCCCTGCTCAAGAAGATGCAGGCCGGCCTCGACGGCGTGCATGGCGACCCGGACGGCCTGCAGGCCGACGTCATCCAGACGCCCGAAGGCTGGCGGGCCGCGGTGTGGCCGTTCGCGAGCCGCGAGCAGGCACAACTGATCAATGCCACGCTGGTGGCGCGCGGCTTCAAGACCAAGGCGGTGAACTTCTGAGGCCTCAGCCGAGCGGCGCGCGGATGACGAAGGCGCGCTTGTCGCCGCTGTCGAAGCCGCAGCGCTCGTAGAACGCCCAGACGGCCGGGTCCTTGCGGCTGGTGGTCAGCACGACCTTGTAGCAGCCGGCGGCCCAGGCTTGCGACAGCGCGTGGCGCACCACCGCCTGCCCGTGCCCCTGGCCGCGATGCGCGGCATGCGTCACCACGTTCTCGATGACGCCATACGACCGCCCGCCGCGCGTGAGGTTGGGAATGACCGCGAGGTTGCAGCTCGCGATCAGCTCGCCGCCCCGGAAGGCGCCGACATGCCGCAGCCCCGGGTGGGCGAAGACCGCCTGCACCGCCTCGGCGGTGGGTGGCGCGTCGCCGGCGTTGAGGTGCTGGTAGAGGGCCACCAGCGCCTCGACGTCCGACAGGCCCAGGTCGCGCAGGGCGACCTCGGCCATCACTTCACGTCCAGCTTCATCGTGTTCGCGATGAAGGCCAGCACGTCGCTGCGCTCCTCGATGATCTTGGAGGTGGGCTTGCCCGCGCCGTGGCCGGCATTGGTCTCGATGCGGATCAGCTTCGGCGCAGCGCCCGTCTCGGCCGCCTGCAGTGCGGCGGTGTACTTGAAGCTGTGCGCCGGCACGACGCGGTCGTCATGGTCGCCCGTGGTGACGAGCACGGCCGGGTAGTTCACGCCGCTCTTGATGTTGTGCAGCGGCGAGTAGGCCAGCAGCGCCTTGAACATCTCGGGGCTGTCCTTGGAGGTCCCGTAGTCGGTCGCCCAGGCCCAGCCGATCGTGAAGTTCTGGTAGCGCAGCATGTCCATCACGCCGACCTGCGGCACCGCGGCCGCGAACAGGTCGGGGCGCTGGTTCGTGACCGCACCGACCAGCAGGCCGCCGTTGGAGCCGCCGTTGATCGCCAGCGTGGCGGGGCTGGCCACCTTGTTGGCGACGAGCCATTCGCCAGCGGCGATGAAGTCGTCGAACACGTTCTGCTTCTTCAGCTTGGTGCCGGCGTCATGCCAGGCCGAGCCGTACTCGCCGCCGCCCCGGATGGAGGCGATCACGTAGACACCGCCCATCTTGAGCCAGGTGGCGGCGGTCACGCCGTAGCCCGGCGTGATCGGGATGTCGAAGCCGCCGTAGCCGTAGAGCAGCGTGGGGTTCGTGCCGTCGAGCTTCAGGCCCTTCCTGGCGGCGATGAAGATCGGGAAGCGGGTGCCGTCCTTGCTGGTGACGAACTCGCGGCGGGTCTCGTACTCATCGCTGTTGAAGGCCGTCTTGGGCGCCTTGAACAGCTCGGTCTTGCCGCTCTTCACGTCGTAGCGGTAGATGGACGCCGGCGTCGTGAGGCTGGTGTAGCTGAAGAAGGTCTCGCGGTCGCCCCAGCGGCCGCCAAAGCCGCTGGCCGTGCCGATGCCCGGCAGGGTCACGTCGGACAGCAGCTTGCCGTCGGCACCGTGCACGCGCACGAGCGTGGCGGCATCGTGCAGGTAGCTCAGCAGGTAGCGGCTACCCACGGCCGACGCCGCGGTCATGGCGTCCGGGCCCTCGGCCACGAGCGTCTTCCAGGCCGTCGGGGCGGGGTTCTTCAGGTCGATGGCGACCAGCTTGCCGCGCGGCGCATCCTTGTCGGTCTTGACGATGAGCTTGCCGCCCACCGCAGCGACCGGCGAATACTGCGCATCGAACGCCAACGTGACCGGCTGCGGCTTGCCGCCGGCGAACTTGCCCTTGGGCAGGGGCAGCACCATCAAGCCGTTCTTGCTGCCGGCGCTCTTCCAGACGCTGATCAGCAGCAGCTGGCCGTCGTCGCTCACCTCGGTGCCGAAGCCCCATTCCTTGTCGTCGCGGTTCTCGGCGACCAGCACGTCCTCGGACTGCGGCGTGCCCAGGCGGTGGTAGTAGAGCTTCTGGAAGTAGTTGGCCCCCTTGAGCTTCTCGCCGTCCTTCGGCGCGTCGTAGCGGGCATAGAAGAAGCCCTTGCCGTCGGCCGTCCAGGAGGCGCTGCTGAACTTGACCCAGTCGATCTGGTCGGGGAGATCCTGGCCGGTGGCCAGGTTGCGCACCTTCCAGGTCTGCCAGTCGGAGCCGGCACCCGCCACACCGTAGGCCACGAGCTTGCCGTCGCGCGAGGGCACGAAGCCGCTGAGCGCGACGGTGCCGTCCTTGCTCATCGTGTTGGGGTCGAGCGCGACCTGCGGCGCGTCCTTCAGCGACTTGGCCGTGTACAGCACGTTCTGCTGCTGCAGGCCGTCGTTGCGGCTCCAGAAGTAGCGGCCGCCCTCGTGGAACGGGATGCCGAAGCGTTCGAAGTTGTACAGCTCGGTGTAGATGCGGCGCGCCGGCAGGCGCTGAGGCATGGCGGCCAGGAACTTCTCGGTGACTTCGTTCTGCTGGACGACCCAGGCCTTGGTGTCGGCGCTGTTGTCGTCTTCCAGCCAGCGGTAGGGGTCAGCGACGGTGCTGCCGTGGTAGGTATCGACCTGGTCGACCTTGCGGGTGACCGGGTAGCTGAGACCTTGCGCCTGGGCGCTCGTGGCGACGACGGCGGCGAGGGTAAGGGCTGACAGGGTGAGCTTCATCGGGCGATGTCCGTGGTTGAGCAACAGCCGCGATTCTCTTCGCAGCGCCCGAATGGGCCGATGGTCACGCAGGGTTTAGCCTGCCCACGCCGCCATGCGCACAGGCAATGGCCTGTGCGCTGATCGGAATCGGCGCCGAGCCGAACCCCCGATACCATCCCGCAGTACGTGGATTCAGACCTGCCGACCCGAATCGGCCGTCAGGGGGCCGGTCCACCGGGGCCGGCGTTGCCGTACGACGCCGGCGACACCCAACCGCAGGGGGCGCTGACGGTGGACCCATTCGGCAGAGCTTGGCTGCGGGCATCCCGCAGCGCCATCGCTTGTGGGGCGATGCTGGTCGCCGCATGCTGCATGCCGGCGGCCGCACAACAGGCGCCCGTCGGCTCGCCCGTCGAAACGGCCAGCACCGCGGCCCCCGAGGCATCGCCGGACGTGGTGGTCGAACGTGGCATGTGGGTCGATGTCAGCGACCGCGTCACCATCGACGAGGCCGAGCACCAGACCTTTTCGCCGGTGAAGGGCGTCAATGCCTTCGTGGGCTACCCGAAGCACCCGGTCTGGTTCAAGCTGCGCCTGAAGCCCACGTCGGCGGGCTCGGACCATTGGCTGTGGTTGTGGCCGGCGTTCATCGAGTCGGCCGTGCTGTTCCAGAAAGACGCCCAGGGTGTCTGGCGACCCACGCCGCTGGGCCTCAACGACGACCACCGCGTCAAACTCGCCCCGAACCTCGGGCCGGCGTTTCCTTTGCAATTGCAGCAGGACCGGGCCACCACGGTCTATCTGCGACTGCAGGCCAATGTGGCGACCGTGAAACTGGCGGTCGTGCCGCTGGGTCGGGCGATGGCCACGGAACTCGGCTTCAGCATCATCTACTCGACGTATCTCGGTTTGGTGATCTTGGCGATATCGGTATCGCTGCTGGCCTACATGATCACGCGGCAAACCTTATGGCTGACCACCGCAGCCTATGACTTTGCAGCGATCGTCCATGTTTCTCTCACGAGCGGACTTGCCGCCGCCTACTTTGCGCCCGGCGCGGAACACCTGTTGAGTGGCCTGCATGTCCCGTCCGGCGCATTGCTCTTGTTCGCCGTGGCGAACCTGATGGCACATATCGCCCTGATCCTGCAGGCCCCGCCGTGGGTGCAGCATGGCTATCGGCTGTCGAGGGTCGTGCCATTGGTCGGGCTGCTGCTCTACCTGATGAATCTGCCGCAGATGGCCATGATCGTCGTGACGACGGCCGCGGTCGGGTTGTCGATGTGGTCGTTCACGCTGCTCGTGTGCTCCACGCAATTCGACCGATTCACGGTCCGGATCTTGCGCGCCCAGATTGCCGCCAGCGCCACCTATACCCTGTTCTTCCTCGGTCCGTGGGCCAGTTTGCGGCCGGAGGGATTTGATTTCCTCTATTTCGCGGCCATGATTCCCCTCAACCTCAATGCGATGGCGATGGCGATGCTGATCGCCTTTCGCATGTCGCTGATCGAGGCCCGGGGCAAGGCGCGCCTGAAGCAGGAGGCCTTGGCACTGGAGCGCGATCGCGCCGCTGCCGTGGCGCAGGCACAGGCGAAATCCGATTTCCTGGCCTACATCAGCCACGAGATTCGCACCCCGCTCAATGTGGTCGTCGGCCTGGCGGAACTGGCCAATTCACACCAGATCTCGCCGGACGAGCGCAAGCAGTACCTGGACATGCTGGTCGAGAGCGCCGGCTCGCTGACCCTGGTGGTGTCGGATGTGCTGGACATGTCCAAGATGGAGGCCGGCAAGCTCGCCATCGAGCCGGTCGACTTCAGCCTGGCCGATCTGACGACCTCCCTGCAAACCACGTACGCGGCGCTGGCCCAGCGGCAGGGGCTGAGTTTCTCGGTGGAGGTCCAGGGCGAGGTCGAGGCCGCGGGCATGGTGCGTGGGGATTCGCTGCGGATCCTCCAGATCCTCAACAACTACCTGTCGAATGCCTTCAAGTTCACGGCGGCGGGGAGTGTGCGGCTCGTCGTGCGCCGGTCCGGCGAGCAGCGCCTGCGCTTCGAGGTGCACGACACCGGCCGCGGCCTGACGGCGCCGGAGCAGGCACGGCTGTTCCAGGCCTACGCCCAGGCCGGCGAAGACAAGTTCACCAAGGCCCGCGGCACGGGCCTTGGCCTGGCGATCTCGCGTGACCTCGCCCACCTGATGGGCGGTGACGTGGGCGTGAGCAGCCTCCACGGCCAGGGGAGTTGCTTCTGGCTGGAACTGCCCCTGCCGCCCGCCGACCGGGCGACCGCGGCGCCGCCGAGGCCGGTGACGAACCGCTCGGCCTTCGAGGGCAGCCGCATCCTGATCGTGGAAGATGACGACCGCTCCCGGCAGGTGCTGGTCGACCTGCTGGCACGCCAGGGCGCGACGCCCGTCGGGGTCAGCGATGGCGACGCTGCGCTGCAGGCGATCCGCGGGGCCTTCGAACGCGGCCAGCCCTTCGACATCGTCTTCCTGGACATCCACCTCCGGCACAAGGACGGCATCGCGGTGGTCCGCGAAGTCCGCGCGCTCGGTCCCGCCGGGCAGCTGCCTGTCGTGGCCTTGACCGGTTCGGTGATCTCGGACGAACTCCACGCCGCCCAGCGAGCCGGCATGAATGACATCGTGTCCAAGCCCGTCCGCCTGGCCCGGCTGCAGGAGGTCATGCGACGGCTGGTGGCGAAGCCGCCGCCTTGAGGCGCGGCCGCAGGCGCCGCCCCGCTCAGCTGCGGTAGTCGGCGTTGATGCTGACGTAGTCGTGGCTCAGGTCGCAGGTCCAGACCGTGGCACTCGCGCTGCCGCGGTTCAGGCCGATGCGGATCGTGATCTCGGCCTGCTTCATGACGCGCTGGCCGTCTTCCTCGCGGTAGGTCGGCAGCCGGCCGCCCTGGCGCACGACGGCGACGTCGTCCAGGTCGAGGTCGATCAGGCCCTGGTCGAGATCGCCGATGCCCGCGTAGCCCACGGCGGCCAGGATGCGACCCAGGTTCGGGTCGCTGGCGAAGAAGGCCGTCTTGACCAGCGGCGAGTGGGCGATGGCATAGGCCGCCAGCTTGCACTCGGCCTCGTCGCAGCCGCCGTCCACGGTGATGGTGATGAACTTGGTGGCGCCTTCGCCGTCGCGCACGATGGCCTGGGCCAGTTCCTGCGCCACCGCGATCAACGCGGCGCGCAGGGCCTGGGCCTCGGCGCTGTCCAGCGACGTGATCTCGGCATGGGCCGCGCGACGGCTGGCGATCAGCATGAAGCAGTCGTTCGTGGAGGTGTCGCCGTCGATGGTGATGCGGTTGAACGACGCATCAGCGGCCTCCTTTACGAGCGGCTGCAGCAGGGCGGGGGCAAGGTTCGCGTCGGTCGCGACGAAGCCCAGCATCGTGGCCATGTTGGGCCGGATCATGCCGGCGCCCTTCGAGATGCCGGTCACGGTGACGGGCACGCCGCCGATGGTGATGCGGCGCGAAGCCGCCTTGGGCAGCGTGTCGGTGGTCATGATGCCGGCAGCGGCTTCGGCCCAGCCATCGTCGCGCAGTGCAGCCAGGGCCGCAGGCAGGCCGGCGGTGATGCGATCGACCGGCAGGGTCTCCATGATCACGCCGGTGGAGAACGGCAGGATCTGCGCCGGCGCGCAGCCGAGCAGGTCGGCCAGTGCCTGACAGGTCTGGCGTGCGCGGGCCAGGCCGTCGGCCCCGGTGCCGGCGTTGGCATTGCCGGTGTTGATGACGAGCGCACGGACCGCCGAGCCGCCCGCCAGATGCTCGCGGCAGACCTGCACGGGCGCGGCGCAGAAGCGATTGGTGGTGAACACGCCAGCCACCGCGGCGCCCTCGTCCAGCGCAATGACGCTCAGGTCGCGGCGGTTGGCCTTGCGCACACCCGCCATCGTCACGCCGAGGCGCACACCCGGCACGGGCAGGAGGGTGGCGGAATCGGGGGCGGAAAGGTTGACGGGCATGGCGGGCTTTGCGGAGTTGGGAACAGCGGGCGGATTGTAGGAAGCGCGTCGGCAGCGGGTGCCCAGTTGAGGAACATTCAGGGCGCAAGCTGCCGGTGCAATGGCCTCGTCATCGCCGCCCTGGCCGGTCGTGCGCCTGCCCAGGGTGGGTCTGAACCCACCGCAGTCCGTCCAACGCAGGCCATCCTGGCTGCTGAACTTGATCAATGCCAACGCATCGACCGAACGCGCAGGCAGCGTCACCGGGCTTTGCCGTGTGCTCTACCGCGCCGGACGTAACGCCAATATTCGATCCACCTCTGTCAATGAATCCCCACCCTCGCTTCGCGGGATGGCAATTCGTGTCTGCCATGTCAGCCTGAAGCACGACTTCGCAAGGCTCACGCTGGATGTTGCTGCGTCTGGGATGGCGCGTCCTGCAGGCGCTGGGGGCAAGACATGACGACTTGGGTTCGTGATGCACTCGACCGCGTTCGGTGGCATGTCATAGCTGCCATGCTCGTCCCGCTACCCGCAGCCATGGCAGTGGGGGACGCGAGACCGCCGGCTGTTGACAGCGAATGGCGCGAGCGTTTCGTCATGGGGTGGGACGCCGATCAGTACCGGAACATCAATGAAGCCTTCGCCAAGGCAAAACGAGCTCTCGAATTGACGTCGGCCCAGGCAGACACACGAGCGCAACTGCAAGCTGCTGCTCGCTACTTCGCCACGAAACCATCGCGAAGCCCTGACGATTGCCCGTTGTTCACGCGATACGTGGAATTGGCCCGATCGGGAGGGAAAGCCTATCGACGGGAGTTGTTCGACTTGGGCGTGTCAACGACTTGGGCCTGGATCGACTCAACCTGCCCAAGCGAGATTCCGGCCTCAGAGTTGGAGGCCTTGGCGAATGAACTCGGAGACCAAGGACGACTCTTTTACGTGCTGGAGAAGCAGGTCGTGGCCCCATGGGTGTCCGACCGTCGGGCCGAGGCCGCGGCCCTCATGTCAAAGCAGTTCGACTACGCGATCGCTGGTTTTCAACGCGCGCACAGGCTGCTGCGAATGTCAGACCTGGAGCTCATTGCAGATCCCAACGCCACGGCACCCAAGAGGTGGCTCGACCGGGCCGAGCGCGAGTTCGAGATCGACGATTTCCCCAATTTGGCTGCGGATCTTTTCTCAAACCAAGCGATCGTTGCCTTCCGTGCCGGCGCCCACGCAGAAGCCATGAAGCACATGGAAAAAGCCCTGATCAGGCTTCGCATGGGGGTGATGCCGCCCGACCAGACGGCGATGAATCTTCTGTCGTTTGCCAAGTACTTGCTGGCATTGAACAAGATACGGCAGGCGGTCGCGCTGATGGAAGAAAGCAGAAATTACACCTTGACGGAGCCCACCGCCATCATCAGCCGCAGCACCTGGCTCTTGAAGGGCTACGCCCGCGTGAATAGCGCCGAGGCCTTCGCCGCGGGCGAGCGGGAAGTGCAGCGCATCACCGAGCTGTTCACATCCGCCCCCGACCGTGCCGTGAGGCGCCCCCAGACCATCGAGGCCATTGCCGAGTTCTACGAGAGCTATGGCCGACTCGATCTGGCACTGCGTGCGAGCAAGCAAATGATCGCGGCAATACAGGACGCAGCGCTTCGGGCCAACGAGAGTGCACGCGTGCAGACCCAAGAACAGCTCAACGTCGCCCTCAAGGACAAGGAGAATGCCCAGCTCAGAGCGGACGCCGAACTTCAGGCCGAGCGCCAGCGCGGCTGGATCCTGGCGTTTGCGATGGCGGCTGCCGGCGTGGCCGCCGCCGGCACGGCGATGGCCCTCGCCATGCGCCAGAGCCGTCGGCTTGCTCGCGTCTCTGCCCAGCTGGCACAGCGCAACAGCGAGCTGGAGCAGCGCAGTGCCACCCGCATCCGGCTGCTGGCCGCCGCCTGCCACGACCTGCGCCAACCGGCACATGCCCTGGGCATGCTGGCCGAACTCGGCGGCACCGCACAGCAGGAGCCCGCGCGCTTTTCCGCGTGGCTCCAAAGCGTGCGGCGCAGCACGGCGTCGCTCAGCGACATGCTGGACGAGCTGATGGACCTGGGTCGCCTGGACGGCGGGCACTACACGCCGCAGCTCGGCGAGGTGCCCCTGGGCGAGCTGATGCAGGAGGTGATGCTGCACTTCGGCCCGCTGGCCCACCGCAAGGGCTTGACGCTGCAAGCCGCGCCCGTGGAAGTGCACATCACGTCGGACCGCCACCTGCTGCGCCGCATGCTGTTCAACGTAGTCTCCAACGCGATCAAGTACACCGACCGGGGTGACGTTCGGGTGGGCATCGAGACTGTGGGCGAGCAGGTGCGCCTGAGCGTGCAGGACAGCGGGCCAGGCATCCCGCCCGACAAGATCGACGAGGTGTTCCGCGACTACGTGCGGCTGAACCCGACGAAGGCCGCTGAGGGCCTGGGCATTGGCTTGTCCATTGTGCGGCGCGCGGCAGAGCTGCTCGGGCACGAGCTGACACTCAAGTCCGCGCCGGGCCACGGCACCTGCGTGAGCCTGACACTGCCGCTGAGCACAGCAGCGCCTGCACCCACTGCCGCCACCGAGGAGCAATCAGCCGCGGCCGATGGCGCTGTCGTGGCAGTCCTGGAGAACGACGCCGACGTGCGCGACGCGATGGCAGCGCTGCTGCAGAGCTGGGGCTACCGGGTCTGCGCAGGCCCTGAGGCCCAGGCGGTGCTCGCCAGCGCCGCTGAACAGTCCCTGCAGCCGCATCTCATCATCACCGACCTGCACCTGGACAACACCGACGGCTTGACCGAAGTTGCGCGGCTGCGCGACGGCTTGGCGTCGCCTGCGCTGCCGGCGTTGCTGGTGACGGGCGATCTGGACGGGACTGTCACGGGCCAGGCCGCGCTGGCCGGGGTGTACGTCGCACACAAGCCGCTGGCGCCCCGGAAGCTGGCAGCATTGGTTCGGCAGTTGCTCCACGCTCCAGCGGAGCTCGGGCCGACGCTGGCGCCGGATCAGGCGCACACGCCGACCCTGCCGCTGGGGGCGTAGCCGCCCATGCGCTGTGGGTGGCCTCAAGGGCATGCATGGCCCTCTGCCGCGCCAGTGGCGTCACCCATCGCGCTTCGGCCCCCTCAGTGACTGTCGGGCATGACGCAGCAGCCCCAAGAAAATGGGCTCCCGAAGGAGCCCCGCAATGCTCGCGCTGTGCGCGGTGCAACCGGTCAGCGTGGCAGGCGGCGGCGTGCCATCACGCCGACGAGGCCCAGCCCGCCCAGCAGCAGGGCGTAGCTCTGCGGCTCCGGGACGGCCGTCACCGGCGCCGCGACGACCAGATCCTGGTAGGTCGCATTGCTCAGCCGTGTGAGCGTGTACAGGGCAGCGCCCTGGTACGACTGTGCCGCACCCAGGTAGCCGTTCGCCAGGCTGGCCAGCGTGGCGGCGGTGGCTTGCGCGGAAGCCGTGCTGTTGGCCGGCTGCAGGTAGAAGCTGCCTGCGTTGAGCGAGACGTCCAGCGTACCGGAGGTCTCGCGGGTGATTTCCCACACCGCCAGCTGGAAGGCGGCCTTGTCGTTGGCCGTCTGCAGCGAACCGTAGGTGCTGGAGAACAGGCCTTGCAGCAGCGTCTCCTGCGAACCCGTGAAGCTGCCGACCGCATAGGTCTGGGCGCCGAACGACTTGGGCGCATTCGGCTGGGCCGGCTCGATGCAGAAGGCCAGGAAGCTGCCCGACGCAGCGTCGGTGTAGTTCAGCACGCCGGCGGCAACCTGACCGGTCTCCGAGGTGCGGATGACCGGGGAGCTGGTGTCCTTGCCCAGGTAGGTGATGTCGACCGTCGCAGCCTGGGCAGCAAGGCCGGCCGTGGCGAGCGCGATCAGGGAGATGTGCTTGTGCATGACGCTTCCGAAAAGGGACCAGTGTGGGGCTCAGGCGTTGCGACGGCGGCGGCTCAGGCCGACGGCCGCCAGCGCCGCTGCCACCAGGGCCAGGGCAGCCGGTTCCGGCAGGTCAGCGGCAGTGCCCGTCAGGCGGCCGGCGTAGCCGTCGGCACCCTTGTCGTTGATGCCGAAGCCGTTGACGAACAGCGTCCACTGGCCGGCAGCGAGCTGCACGGTGGACAGGTCCCAGACCTCGACACCGCTTTGGCCTCGCGCCCAGTTGAAGCCGACCGTCTCGAAGAAGTCGATGCGCGTGCCGGTGGTCGATTCCAGGTAGACGGACGTGATGTCCAGGTAAGGCGTCGTGGCCGTCGGGTCACCGTCGACGATGACCGTGCGGATCTGGCCGGACAGCGTCGTCGGGCTGCCGACGCTGAACGTGTGCTGATCGCTGAAGGGCGTCGAGTCGCCAGAGAAGAGGTCTGCCGCATAACCATCCACCGCGCTTTGCTGCACGCTGATGGTCACGGGAGCCGCCGACGCGGCGCTGGCAACGACCAGGCTGAGGGCGGCGAGGGCAGCGGACAAGGTTTTCATCACGGGCTTTCTGGTTCTCTATCAGTCATTACCCTGGCTTTTTCCAGGGCCTGTACTCCACTCTAGGGGGGTCCTTGACGCACGAGCACCCCCCAGGCATGTGGAGCGGGGTACAGCTTGTGCTCAAACACACGGTCTTCCCCCCAGATGGGTGGGGTGCGGCGGGCGGCGGCCCAAGAAAAACGGGCCGGTCAGACCGGCCCGTCAGCGCGTTGGGGCCAGGCTCAGGCCAGCTTGCCGTGGCAGGCCTTGAACTTCTTGCCGCTGCCGCACGGGCACGGGTCGTTGCGGCCCACGTGGCCGTATTGCGCCAGCAGCGTTGCCGGGTCGACCTCCTGGCTGACCGAGCCGTCCTCGTTGGGATGCTGGTAGGTGACGTTGGAGACCGCCTCGGCACGGCGCTCCATGGCTTCGGCAGCCGCGTTGGCTTCTTCCTGAGTCTGGATGCGCACGTTCATCAGCGTGCGGGTGACTTCCATCTTCACGAGGTCAAGCAGCTGCGAGAACAGCTCGAAGGCTTCGCGCTTGTACTCCTGCTTGGGGTTCTTCTGGGCGTAGCCGCGCAGGTGAATGCCCTGGCGCAGGTAGTCCAGTGCAGCGAGGTGCTCGCGCCAGCGCTGGTCGATGCTCTGCAGCAGCACCATGCGCATGAAGGGGTTGAACTGCTCGATGCCGACACGGTCGAGCTTGCTCTGGAATTGCTCGTTGCCGGCCTTGATCACGGCCGCGAGGATGTCCTCGTCGGTGATCGAGTCGCTGTTCTTGACGAGCTCCGTCACCGACAGCGGGATCTGCCATTCGCTCTGCAGCACCTGCTCCAGGCCGGGGAGGTCCCACTGCTCTTCCACACTCTCGGCCGGCACGAAGGTCCGCACCACGTCGGTCAGCGTCGATTCACGCAGCGACGCGATCTGGGCGACGAGGCTGTCGGCTTCCAGGATGTCGTTGCGCTGCTGGTAGATGACCTTGCGCTGGTCGTTGGAGACGTCGTCGTACTCGAGCAGCTGCTTGCGGATGTCGAAGTTGCGGGCCTCGACCTTGCGCTGGGCACCTTCGATGCTGCGCGTGACGATGCCGGCCTCGATGGCTTCGCCCTCGGGCATCTTGAGGCGGTCCATGACCGCGCGCACCCGCTCGCCGGCGAAGATGCGCATCAGCTGGTCGTCCAGCGACAGGTAGAAACGGCTGGAACCGGGGTCGCCCTGGCGGCCGGCACGGCCGCGCAGCTGGTTGTCGATGCGGCGGCTCTCGTGCCGCTCGGTCGCGATGATGCGCAGGCCGCCTTCGGCACGCACCTTGTCGTGCAGGCCCTGCCACTCGTCCTTGAGCTGCTGGATCTGGCGCGCCTTCTCGTCGGCCGGGATGGACTCGTCGGCCTCGATGAACTGGATCTGCTTCTCGACGTTGCCGCCCAGCACGATGTCGGTGCCGCGGCCGGCCATGTTGGTGGCGATGGTGATCACGCCCGGGCGGCCGGCCTGGGCGACGATCTGCGCTTCCTTCTCGTGCTGCTTGGCATTGAGCACGCTGTGCGGCAGCTTGGCCTGCGTCAGCAGCTTGGAGATGAGCTCGGAGTTCTCGATGGACGTCGTGCCCACCAGCACCGGCTGGCCGCGCTCGTGACAGGCGCGGATGTCCTGGATGACGGCGGCGTACTTTTCCTTGTCGGTCTTGTAGACGAGGTCGAGCTCGTCCTTGCGGATCGTCGGGCGGTTCGGCGGGATGACGACGGTTTCGAGGCCGTAGATTTCCTGGAACTCGTAGGCCTCGGTGTCGGCCGTGCCGGTCATGCCCGACAGCTTGCCGTACATGCGGAAGTAGTTCTGGAAGGTGATCGAGGCGAGCGTCTGGTTCTCAGCCTGGATCTGCACGCCTTCCTTGGCTTCGACCGCCTGGTGCAGGCCGTCACTCCAGCGACGGCCGCTCATCAGGCGGCCGGTGAACTCGTCGACGATCACCACCTCGCCGTTCTGCACGACGTAGTGCTGGTCCTTGTGATAGACGTGGTGGGCCCGCAGCGCTGCATTCAGGTGATGCATCAGCGTGATGTTGGCCGCGTCGTAGAGGCTCGCGCCTTCCGGGATGAGGCCGGCCTGGGCCAGCAGGCGCTCGGCGACTTCGTGGCCGTCTTCGGTCAGGTGGATCTGGTGGGACTTCTCGTCCACCGTGAAGTCACCCGGCTCGATGACGCCTTCACCGGTGCGCGGGTCGAGCTCGCCGATCTGCTTCTTGAGCTGCGGCACGACCGCGTTGATGCGCAGGTAGACGTCGGTGTGGTCGTCGGCCTGGCCCGAGATGATCAGCGGCGTGCGGGCCTCGTCGATCAGGATGGAGTCCACCTCGTCGACGATGGCGTACGACAGGCCGCGCTGCACGCGGTCCCGGGTCTCGTAGACCATGTTGTCGCGCAGGTAGTCGAAGCCGTACTCGTTGTTCGTGCCGTAGGTGACGTCGGCGGCGTAGGCGGCCTGCTTCTCCTCGCGGGACATCTGCGGCAAGTTGATGCCGACGGTCAGCCCCAGGAAGTTGTAGAGCTTGCCCATCCACTCGGCGTCACGGCGCGCGAGGTAGTCGTTCACCGTCACGACGTGCACGCCCCTGCCCGTGAGGGCATTCAGGTAGACGGGCAGCGTGGCCATCAGGGTCTTGCCTTCGCCGGTGCGCATTTCTGCGACCTTGCCGGCGTTCAGCACCATGCCGCCGATCAGCTGCACGTCGAAGTGGCGCATCTTCAGCGCGCGCTTGCTGCCTTCGCGGCAGACGGCGAAGGCTTCGGGCAGGATGTCATCGACCGACGCACCCTCGGTGATGCGCTGCTTGAAAGCCGCCGTCTGCCCCCGCAGTTCGTCGTCGGTCAGGGCCTCGTACTTCGGCTCCAGTGCATTGATCTGCTGCACGGTGCGGCGGTATTGCTTGAGCAGACGCTCGTTGCGGCTACCGAAAATCGAAGTGAGAAGCTTGGGCAACATGCTGCAGGTCTGGGTGCTGCGCTGACGCCGGCGGACAATCCGACCGGCAGTGACGCGTGACTGAGGGCGCGAATCTGAGGGCGCGGCCAAGCATTGCAAGACGAACTTGCCCGGTCGCGCAAAACGGCGCAGTTTAGCAGCGGACATCCGCCGCCCATCCCCCGGGCCGCTGGGGCTGCATACACTGCCGGCATGTCGTCGCCACCGCGCTACCTGCCGCCCAAAGTGCCTCGCGCCAGCATCCCGGCACCCACGCCGGTGGGCGAGGCCCTGCGCGAGCACGCCGCGCTGGCGCGCCTGAGCGAGCGGCTGGAGGGGTCGCGCCGCCGGCTGCGGCTGATCACGCCGGCCCTGCCCGGCAGCCTCGCCGACAGCCTGCAGCCCGGGCCGCTCGACGAAGACGGCTGGAGCCTGCTGGCCGCCAACGCCGCGGTCGCCGCCAAACTGCGCCAGCTGCTGCCGCGCCTGGAAGCCCTGCTGGCCCAGGCAGGCCTGCCCGGCCGCATCCGCATCCGGCTGATCCAGAAATGACAGGACCCCAGCGCCGCGGGGCGGTGGGGTCCTGAACTGGTGCCGGCTATCGGATTCGAACTGATGACCTACCGCTTACAAGGCGGTTGCTCTACCAACTGAGCTAAGCCGGCGAAGAACTGAAGGCGTGATTCTAGGCGCTCACTTCACCCGCTTGAGCGAAGGCCGCGGCCCGCCGCTCGGTGACTCCGGCGGCGTGTCGTCGCCGTCGTCTTCCGGTGTCTCGCTGGCCAGCCGCAGGCCGCTGCGCCGGGGCGCTTCGGGCTTGGCCGGCACGGGGGCCACGGGCGCCCCGTCGGCGAGTGGCTCGGGTGCGGGGAAGGCCATGCCCTGGCCGTTTTCACGGGCGTAGATGGCCACGACGTGGTCCACCGGCACGATGATCTCGCGGGCCACACCCCCGAAGCGAGCCTTGAACTGGATGAAGTCATTGCCCAGATCGAGGCCGCTGGTCGCATCGAAACCGATGTTCAGCACGATCTCGTTGTTGGACACGTACTCCATCGGCACCTGCACCGAGCGGTCGACGTGCACCGCGATGTAGGGCGTGAAGCCGTTGTCCGTGCACCAGTCGTGCAGCGCGCGGATCAGGTACGGGCGGGTGGACGTGCCCCCTGCCCCACCGTCTTGGCCTTGCGATTTGTCCATGTACTACAGCCTCTTGGCCAAAACACACGCTAAACCCAGCAACTCCCGCCGATCCGGCTCCGCCGGTCGGCCGGGAGTGCCCCCTTGAGGGGGCGCGCGAAGCGCGTACGGGGAGGGCCTTTTATCGGCGCATGACCTTTTCGGACGGCGTCAGCGCCTCGATGTACGCCGGGCGGCTGAAGATGCGTTCGGCGTACTTCAGCAGCGGCAGCGCGTTCTTGGACATGTCGATGCCGTAGTAGTCCAGGCGCCACAGCAGCGGAGCGATGGCCACGTCGAGCATCGAGAAGTCGTCGCCGAGCATGTACTTGTTCTTCAGGAAGATCGGCGCGAGCTGGGTCAGGCGATCGCGGATCTGCGAGCGGGCCTTTTCGAGCTGCTTGTCGGTCGCCTTGGTCGTGGCCCCGCGGCCTTCGAGCACGTTCACGTGGGCGAACAGCTCCTTCTCGAAATTCAGCAGGAACAGGCGCACGCGGGCACGGGCGACCGGGTCGCCGGGCATCAGCTGCGGATGCGGGAAACGCTCGTCGATGTACTCGTTGATGATGTGCGATTCGTACAGGATGAGGTCGCGCTCCACCAGGATGGGCACCTCGTTGTACGGGTTCATCAGCGCGATGTCTTCCGGCTTGGCAAACAGGTCGACGTCACGGATTTCGAAGTCCATGCCTTTCTCGAACAGCACGAAGCGGCAGCGGTGCGAGTAGGGGTCGGTGGTACCGGAGTAGAGGACCATCATGGCTTGGGCTCCCGAGGGGTCAGTCAATCAAACACAGGCGCGGGCCGAGGCTGCGCCGAAAAAGCAAACGCAGTGGGTCGCTCGACGCTCCCCACTGCGTGGTTCGACACCGCCTGGCTGGCGGCGTCGGGACTCGCAGAATTACTTCACGTCCTTCCAGTACGACGCATTCAGGCGCCAGGCGAACACGGTCAGGAAGCCGAGGAACATCAGCACGATGACGCCCAGCTGGAAGCGCTGGCCCTGGGCCGGCTCGCCCATCCACTGCAGGTAGGCGACCAGATCGGCGATGGTGTCGTCGTACTGGCGCTCGGTCAGCGTGCCGGGCGTGAGTTGCTCATAGCCGGCAAAGACGTGGATCTTCTTGTCGTGGTCGTGCGGGTCTGCCACTTCATTGAACTTGGCGGCACGCTGGCCCTGCAGTTCCCACAGCACGTGCGGCATCGCGGCGCGCGGGAAGGCGAGGTTGTTCCAGCCCGTCGCCGTCGTGTCGTCGCGGTAGAAGTTCCGCATGTAGGTGTAGAGGTAGTCGGCACCCGAACCCTTGGCACCATCGGCGCGCGAGCGGGCGATGACGGTCAGGTCCGGCGGATTGGCACCGAACCAGGCCTTGGCGTCCTTCGCGTCAAGGCTGACCTTCATCGTTTCGCCGACCTTCTCGGCCGCGAACAGCAGGTTGTTCTTGACGTCCGCTTCCGACAGGCCGATGTCGCGCAGACGGTTGTAGCGCATGTAGGCCGCCGAGTGGCAGTTCAGGCAGTAGTTGACGAACAGCTTGGCGCCATGCTGCAGCGCGGCCTTGTCCGACATCTTTTCCTTGGGGAACTTGTCCCATTCGATGCCGCCGCCGGAGGCGTGGGCGGCACCAGCCAGGCTCAACGAGGCCAGCAGGATGGCGATCAGCTTTTTCATTGGTGTCGTTGCTCCGCGGCTCAGTGGGCGTGGAAGGTCACACGGTCAGGCACGGCCTTGGGCGTGCCGAGACGGCTCCACCACGGCATCAGCAGGAAGAAGCCGAAGTAGAACAGCGTGCCGGCCTGGGCCACCAGCGTACCCATGTCGCTGGGCGGCTGGATGCCGAGATAGCCCAGCCACAGGAAGAACACGACGAACACGGCGTACACGACCTTGTGCCAGCTCGGCCGGTAGCGGATCGACTTGACCGGGCTGTGGTCCAGCCAGGGCAGGAAGAACAGGATGACGACCGCGCCACCCATCACGACCACGCCCCAGAACTTCGCATCGAAGACCTTGAGCAGGAAGACCAGCACCGCGGCGGCCACCAGCAGCGCCACCTTGGCAGCGCCGCCGAACTTGCCCTTCAGGAAACTCACCACGGCTGCCACGCCGATGACGCCGCACAGCACGTTGACCATCACGTCCGTCGTGGCGCGCAGCATCGAGTAGAACGGCGTGAAGTACCAGACCGGGGCGATGTGCGCCGGGGTCTTGAGCGGGTCGGCCGGGATGAAGTTGTTGTACTCGAGGAAGTACCCGCCCAGTTCCGGCGCGAAGAACACGATGGACGTGAACACGATCAGGAACAGGCAGGCCGCGTAGATGTCGTGCACCGTGTAGTACGGATGGAAGGGCACGGCATCCAGCGGGCGGCCCAGGGTGTCCTTCGGGCCCTTCTTGACCTCGACACCGTCCGGGTTGTTCGAGCCCACGTCGTGCAGCGCCAGCAGGTGAGCCACCACCAGGCCCAGCAGCACCAGCGGCACGGCGATGACGTGGAAGCTGAAGAAGCGGTTCAGCGTGGCGTCACCGACGACGTAGTCGCCGCGGATCATCAGGGCCAGGTCGTTGCCGACGAAGGGGACGGCGGCGAACAGGTTCACGATGACCTGGGCGCCCCAGTAGGACATTTGGCCCCAGGGCAGCAGGTAGCCCATGAAGGCTTCTGCCATCAGGCACAGGAAGATCGCGCAACCGAAGATCCAGACCAGCTCACGCGGCTTGCGGTAGCTGCCGTAGATCAGGCCCCGGAACATGTGCAGGTAGACCACGACGAAGAAGGCCGAGGCGCCGGTGCTGTGCATGTAGCGGATCAGCCAGCCCCAGGGCACATCTCGCATGATGTACTCGACCGAGGCAAACGCGAGGTTGGCGTCGGGCTTGTAGTGCATCACCAGGAAGATGCCGGTGACGATCTGGATGACCAGCACCAGCAGCGCCAGCGAACCGAAGATGTACCACCAGTTGAAGTTCTTGGGCGCGTAGTACTCGGCCATGTGGACCTTGTAGGCGTCGAACGCGGTCGGGAACCGGTTCTCCAGCCAGGTCATGGTCTTCACGCCAACCGAGGCGCCTGCGGGCGCTTCCTTGAATTCAGCCATGTCTCGTCCCGTGATTTCGCGTTAAGCCTTCTTGTCCTCGCCGATCAGCAGCTTGCTGTCCGACAGGTACATGTGGGGCGGCACTTCGAGGTTGTCCGGCGCCGGCTTGTTCTTGAATACCCGGCCGGCCATGTCGAAGGTCGAGCCGTGGCAGGGGCACAGGAAGCCGCCGTTCCAGTCGTCCGGCAGCGAAGGCTGCGGGCCGGCGGCGAACTTGTCGCTCGGGGAGCAGCCCAGGTGCGAGCAGATGCCCACGACCACGAGGTACTCCGGCTTGATGGAGCGGGCCTCGTTCTTGGCGTAGTCGGGAATGGGGTAGGCCTTGCGATCCGAGTTCGGGTCAGCGAGCAGGCTGTCGTTCTTCTTGAGGGCCTCGACCTGCTCGGGCGTGCGGCGCACGATCCAGACCGGCTTGCCGCGCCATTCGACGGTCAGCTTCTCGCCGGGCTTGATGCCGGAGATGTCGACCTCGACAGGGGCGCCGGCGGCTTTGGCGCGCTCGCTCGGCGCAAAAGTGCTGACGAAGGGCACGGCCGTCGCGCCTACGCCCACGGCGCCGGCGCAACCGGTTGCGATCAACCAGGTGCGTTTGCCTTGGTCCACTTGCTGGTCACTCATGAGGGTCCTCTAAAGAGACTTCTGATCAGGGGGCAACTCGCGATTCTAGCGGACGCCCAAGGACCCCCCAGGTTGCTCGGGATGTCGAAGACCACAGGTTTACCCGCCTTCAAGCCCGGGCTCGATGGCCCCAACATTCCGCCCGTTTCACGACTGATACCGCTATCCAGGAGCCCGCATGAGTTTCTTTTCCGAGTTCAAGGAGTTCGCCGTCAAGGGCAACGTGGTCGATCTTGCGGTCGGCGTCATCATCGGCGGCGCCTTCGGCAAGATCGTCGACTCGCTCGTGGGCGACGTGATCATGCCGATCGTCAGCAAGGTGTTCGGCGGCCTTGACTTCAGCAACTATTTCATCCCGCTGGCTGGCCAGACGGCCACCACCCTGGCTGACGCCAAGAAGGCCGGCGCTGTGCTGGCCTACGGCAGCTTCATCACGGTCTCGCTGAATTTCATCATCCTGGCCTTCGTGATCTTCCTCATGATCAAGCAGATCAACCGCCTCAAGCGCGAGCCCGAGGCTGCACCGGCGCCCGCCGAGCCGCCACCGACGCCGGAGGACATCCAACTGCTTCGCGAGATCCGGGATTCGCTCAAGCGCTAAGCTCTCCCTCCTCCCAACCGCCCGGTAAGGAATGGTTACCGGGCTTTTTTTTGCCACCAAGTTGGCAGCCCGCCTGAAACCCACACCTGTTGCACGCGCGATACTTTCAGCGCTGCTCGTGCCACCTTCTTGATGAACGCGCCTGAGATACGCCTGAACCCGCACCTCGAAGCTTCGCTGACCCGCATCCGACTGGCGGGCGAGCAGGCGGCCGAGCGCTGCGCGGAAGGGTTGGGACTGTCAGCGCTGTCAGCCGGCCAGATCAAGCGGCGTGACGCGCTGCTGGCGGCCCAGTTCGTGTTCCGGCAGCAGCAGGGCGTCTTTTCGCAACGCTTTGTGCAGAGCCTGCGCCGGCTCGTGTCCGCGGAACAGAGCGAAACCAAGCCACAGGCCGCCCCGACGGGGAAGAAAAACTGGGGCGAGCTTTCCCTGATGGACGACGACCAGGTCAACAACCTCGTCGCGGCTGACCGCATCGGTCTGGCCATCGGCCACCACTGCGAATGGGAACTGCGCGAGGTCGAGTCCTACGTCGCCAGCATCCAGGTGGGCGAGCGCAATCCGCTGCGCCCCGAACTCGTGGCGCAGGGCCTGCTGGACGCCATCCAGACCATCACCGACGACCCGCTGACGCGCCAGACGCTCACCGACGAGCTGACCCGGGCACTCGCGCAGGAAATGCGCGCCTGCTACGCCGACATTGCCGAGCTGTTGCGCTCGCGGGGTCTGCGCCCGCAGGACCTGCGGGTGCGCGCCACGCCGGACACCGGCCCCTCCCGCTATGGCGGTCTGGGCGCCACGCAGCACGGCGACCTGGACACGAGCCAGGGCAGCCTCTCCACCCGCGGCAGCGGTTACGGCGGCTACGGCGGGTCCGGCCATGGTGGCCTCGGCCCGCGCGGCGGGTTTGGTGGCGGCATGCCGGGCGGCACGGGTGGCGGCTTCAGCGGCTACGGCGGCCGCGGCGGCGGGCCGGGCGGGCTCGGCCGGGTCGAGCCGCAGATGATGGACCTGCTGCGCCGCCTCGCCCAGACGCCCGTCACCGCAGACGCAGGCGCCTACGACAGCGGCAATTCAGGCCGGATGGGGCTGGACACCCTGGCCGGTGCCGAGACCAGCGCCTGGGGCCAGATCCCGGTGCCGACCAACCTGATCCACCAGCACCGCGACGAGCTGCGCCAGCTTGCCACCGGCCGGCTGGACCACATGGTCATCGACGTCGTCGGCAGCCTGTTCGACCAGATCCTGTCCGACCCCAAGGTGCCGCCGCAGATGGCGCGACTGCTGGCACGCCTGCAGCTGCCGGTGCTGCGCGTGGCGCTGGGCGACGAGACCTTCTTCTCGTCGCGCCGCCACCCGGTGCGGCAGTTCGTCAACCGCATGGCCTCGCTCGCCTGCGCGTTCGACGACTTCAGCGACGACCCCGGCCGCTCCTTCCTGTCCCACGTGCGGGACCTGGTGCAGGACGTGGCCCAGGGCGACTTCGACCGCATGGACGTCTACACGGCCAAGCTGGACGACCTCGAAGCCTTCATCAGCGAGCAGACGCGCAACACGTTGAAGGCCGCGGGCGACGCGGCTGCCGTGGTGGAGCGTCGCGAGACCGACCTGCGCCTGCAGCAGCGCTACGCCCTGCAACTGCAGCAGCAGCTCGCCAAGGTGCCGATGCAGGAGTTCCTGCGCAACTTCCTCGCGCAGGTGTGGAGCCAGGCCATCGTGCTGGCCTCACGCGAGGGCGCGCCCGAACGCGCGCTGCGGCTGCGCCAGCTCGGCCGCAGCCTCGTGATGAGCGTGCAGCCCAAGGGCGGTACCGCCGCCCGCGCCGACTTCCTGCGCGAGCTGCCCACGCTGATGCGCACGCTCAACGAGGGCCTGGACCTGATCCGCTGGCCCGATGCGCCGCGCAAGGACTTCTTCGGCGCGCTGCTGCCTGCGCACGCCGAATCGCTGAAGGGGCAGGCCCCGAGCGCGCTCGACACCAACTTGCTGATCAAGCAGCTCGACACGATCTTCGGCGCCGCTCCACCGTCCGAGGCCGACCTCGCGCGACCGATCCCGGGTGAATCGTCACCGGGCGAGCTCGATGCCAGCCAGCGCCTGACGCCGGCGGAAGCCAAGAGCCTGGGCCTGGTCGAGGACTCCACCGTCGACTGGAATGGCGAGCTGGATCTGGATCTGTCTGGCAACGACGCCGCCGCGGCGGCCGAACCGCTGCAGGCCGTGGACATCTCCATCGACGGCCTGCCTCCCGCGGAGAGTGCCGCCGAGCCGGCCAGCGGCGCGCTGCTCGTGGACAACATGCAGCTCGGCTTCGCTTACCAGATGCACACCGGCGAGCAGTGGCAGAAGGTGCGCCTGGCGCACATCAGTGGCGGGCGCAGCTTCTTCATCTTCACGCACGGCAACCGGCACCAGGAAACCGTCACGATGACGGCCCGCATGCTGCGCAAGCTGTGCGAGTCGGGCCGCATGCGCGCCTACGAGCACGCCCACCTGCTGGAGCGCGCCACCGCGCGGGCGCGGGCGCAGCTCGCAGCGTTGGGCGGCGGACGCTGACCCGGAGCGAACCGCGAAGCCAGGCCCGACGCGGGCGGCAGGTTCTGCGGCGCTGACGCCTACGCCGCCGTCAGCCGCCGGGCCATCGCGAGTGCGGCGCCAAGGCTGGACGGGTCCGCCACGCCGCGGCCGGCGATGTCGAACGCCGTCCCGTGATCCGGGCTCGTGCGCACGAAAGGCAGGCCGAGCGTCACGTTCACGCCCTGCTCCACGCCCAGGTACTTCACCGGGATCAGGCCGTGGTCGTGCGTCATGGCCACCACCACATCGAACTCGCCGCGGCGGGCCCGCATGAAGATCGTGTCCGGCGCAAAGGGGCCGGTGGCATCGATGCCCAGCGCACGCGCAGCGGCGATGGCCGGAGCGATGTGCACGCGCTCCTCGTCACCAAACAGCCCCCCTTCCCCGGCGTGCGGATTCAAGCCAGCCACGGCCACGCGGGGGCGTGAGTGGCCCATGCGGCGCAGCGCGGCGTCTGTGATCTGCAGCGTCTGCAGCACCGCATCGCGGGTGACGCGGTCGATGGCTTCGCGCAGCGAGCAGTGGATGGTGACGAGCACCGTGCGCAGTTCCTCGTTGGCCAGCATCATGCGCACCGGCACGCCGCCCGCCAGCGCCTGCAGCATCTCGGTATGACCCGGGTAGGGCGAGCCCGCGGCGTGCAGCGCCTCCTTGTGGATGGGTGCCGTGACGACACCTCGTGCGCGGCCGGCCAGCACCAGCGCCACGGCGGCCTCGATGCAGCGCGCCGCCGCTGCGCCCGCACGGGCATCCACCCGGCCGAGCGGCGCGTCCGCGAGCCCCACAGGCAGGTCCTCGGGCTGCCACAGCGGCAGGCAGCGCGGCGGCAGGCGCGCCAGGTCGCCGAGATCGCTGAGCACCGCCAGGGCCAGCCCGGCGTCGGTCAACGCCACGGCGCGGCGCATGACGGCGAGGTCCCCCACGACCACCGCGTCACGCGGCGCCTGCTGATGCCACAGCCGGGCGATGATTTCAGGGCCGATGCCACAGGCATCACCCATGGTGACCAGCAAGGGCGCGTCTAGGGAGTTTTCCGGGGTCATGCCCCATTCTTTCATCATGGCTTGCCCAGGCTGGCAGACTGCCGGCCGGCTCGACCCGCCCCCCCGGAGACCCCTTTGCAAAAGACGATCGTCGCCGCCCTCATCGCAGGGCTGCATCTGGCCGCACTGGCCAGCAATCCGCCCCCAGCCGCCAAGAGTTCCCCCAAGAGCCCCGCCAAGACCGCCGCGCCTGCCGTCGACCGCGCCGCGCAGGAGCGCCAGGCGCTGCATGCGCTGTTCGATGCCGCCTGGGATGCCGAAGCCGCTGCGGCGCCCGAATGGGCCACCTTGCGCGGCGATCTGCGCTTCAACGACAAGCTCGCCGACCGATCCGCCGCCGGCCTGGCCGCGCGCGACGCCCTCGCCCGCGACCTGCTGGCCCGCGCACAGCAGATCGACGGGACCCTGCTCAACGAGACCGACCGTGTCTCGCTCGTGCTCTTCCTCTACCGCTACCAGGAAGAGGTCGCGATGCAGGCCTTCGCCGGCTGGCGCACCCTGACGCTGGGCACGATCAGCGGCGCGCACTCGGCCCTGGCAGGCCTGGCGCGCAACGTGCCGGTCGGCAACGAGACCCAGGTCAAGCAGTGGCTCGCCCGGCTGGCCGCCTACCCGGCGCGGGTCGACCAGGAGATCGCCATCCTGCGACAGGGCCTGGCCCTGGGTTGGGTGACGTCCAAGCCCGTGCTGGCCCGGGCCATCGCCCAGGTCGAGGGGCAACTGCCGGACGACGTCACGGCCAGCCCTCTTTACGAACCCTTCAATCGCATGGGCGTGGACGCCAGCGTGCGGGCCCACTACCAATCGCTCGGTCAGGCCGCGCTGCGCGAGCATTTCTATCCGGCCCAGCGCAAGCTCCTGGCGGTGCTGAAGGACGAGCTCGCACCGAAGGCGCCGGAGAGCGGCGCCCTGGCCGGGTACCCCGGCGGCGACAAGGTCTACGAGGCGCTGATCCTGCGCCATGTCACGCTCAAACTGGCCGCGGGCGACATCCACACCACCGGCCTTCGCGAGGCGGCGCGCATCCGTGCCGAGATGGAGAAGGTCAAGAAGGAAGCCGGCTTCGACGGCGACCTCGCCGCCTTCAAGAAGTTCCTCTACAGCGACCCGAAGTTCTTCAACCAGAGCGGTGACGAACTGCTGGACGGCTACCGCGCCATCGCCAAGCGCATCGACCCCGAACTGCCCAAGCTCTTCGCCCAACTGCCGCGCGCACCCTATGGCATCCGCGGCATGCCGGCCTACACCGGCGAGGGCGCGGCGGACAACTACAACGGCCCGTCGATGGACGGTGCCACGCCGGGCTGGTTCAACGCCAACACACTCGCGTTCAAGCGCCGCCCGAAGTGGGCGATGGAAACGCTGGTGGCCCATGAGACGGTGCCGGGCCACCACTTGCAGATCTCGCGCCAGGTGGAGCTCGGCGAGCTGCCGAACTTCCGGCGCCAGTCGCAGTACTCCGTCTTCAGCGAGGGCTGGGCGCTGTATGCCGAATCGCTCGGCCCGCAGCTCGGCCTGTTCCGCGACCCCTACACGCGCTTCGGCCACCTGCAGGCCCAGATGTTCCGGGCAGCGCGGCTGGTGGTGGACACCGGCATCCACGCGCTCGGCTGGAACCGGGAGAAGGCCATCGCCTACATGATCGAGCAGACGGGCCACGACCCGGCCTTCATGACCGCCGAGGTCGACCGCTACTACGCCCAGCCGGGGCAGGCGCTGAGCTACATGATGGGCGCGATCAAGATGCGTGAACTGCGCGCCCGGGCGGAAGCCATGCTCGGCCCGAAGTTCGACCCGCGCCGCTTCCACAACGCCCTCATCGACCAGGGCGCCATGCCGCTGCCGCTGTTGGACCAGCGCATCAACAGCTGGATCGCCAGCGAACGGGGACGCTCATGAGCGCCGCGCCGGGACAGCGCGGAGCGCGAAGGGTGCACCAATGAACACGGCCTTCTATCCGATCGGCACCCCAGGTGTGCCCTGGGGCGACGCCGAGGTGCGGGTCTGGCGCGCCAGCCTGGTGCGTGAGCGCCGCTACGCCGATGACGTGCTGGCCGCGCTGGACGCCCTGCGGGACCGTTTCGACATCAGCGAATACGGCGCCGTGGTGTACGACGGCGAGCGCTTCCCGCTGCTGGCCGTGCGCAGCCGCGACTGGCGCGATGACCTGCCCACCCTCGTGGTGACCGGCGGCGTGCATGGCTACGAAACCAGCGGCGTGCACGGCGCCCTGCAGTACCTGCGGGACCACGGCACCGAGACCGCCGGGCGCGCCAACCTGCTGGCCGTGCCCTGCGTGAGCCCCTGGGCCTATGAACGCATCCAGCGCTGGAACTTCGACGCCCTCGACCCCAACCGCAATTTTCGCGAGGGCAGCCCCGCCGGCGAGTCTGCCGCCCTTGTGGCGCTGCTGGCACCGCTGCGCGGGCGGGTGCTGATGCACATCGACCTGCACGAGACCACCGACACCGACGAGTCCGAGTTCCGCCGTGCCAAGGCCGCGCGAGATGGCGAGCCTTTCGAGCCCGGCGAGATCCAAGATGGCTTCTACCTCGTGGACGACGTGGACCATCCGCAGCCGGCCTTCCAGCGCGCGGTCATCGAGGCAGTCGCCCGCGTCACGCATATTGCCGAGCCGGATGCCAAGGGCCAGATCATCGACTCGCCGCTGCAGTCACCGGGCGTCATCGAATTTCCAGTGAGCCGCTGGGCGCTGTGCGCAGCCATCACCGGCGCACGCTTCGCGACGACCACCGAGGTCTACCCCGACAGCCCGCGCACAACGCCGGCGCAGTGCGTCGCAGCCCAGGTGGTGGCCATCCGCGCGGCCGTGGCGTTCGCACTCGGCTGAGGCGCGGCGCCGGCACAGGGGCGCGGGTGCAACGCGCCGCCGCACCAGCGCCTAGGGCTCGAAGCGCAGGAAGAGTGATCGCCCGCCCGCTGCGTTCAGCATCTGGCGCGCGTCGGCGAAGGCACGTGCCTTGGCCCGGGCCAGAAGTTGCGGGGTTCGGGTGGGAGCCCAGTCCGCGAAGGCGCCCGCCTCGGCGGTTGTCGAACCGCGAAAAAGGTCTTCCATCCGGCTCAGCGACAGGGCCAGCATGGCGGGCTCCGGCGCCACGAGGACACCGCCCAGATCGTGCGCGTCGTCGAACAGCGGCTCGAGGTCAGGCCGTCGCAGCGCAGCCGGGAGCGCACGCAGCGGATCGCCGCGGACCAACCTTCGCAGCGTTGAGCCGGCCGCCGCAGACCGCAACGCCAGCCGCTCCAACACCCGCCCCGAGTGCGCCTCGTCCCCACCGAGGCCCGGGATGGGCTCGAATTGCTCTGCGAGCAACACCAACAGCAGCCGCCCGACCCGCCGGTCCTGACCTTCCGTCAGCCAGCCCGACGCGACACGGAGGTCACCGAGCACACGCACCGTCGGCTCGCTCGCTCGCTCGATGACCCGGCGGGCCTCCCACGCGAGTGCCGCCTCGACATCGGGCCCGGCCGCGTCGACGGTGCGAGCCAGCTCGCGCAGGGCCTTGACCCCGTCGAACGCGAACGCCTGATGCCGCTCGCCCGAGGCCGTCCGCGGGGCCTCTGCCTGAGCGTCGGGCTGCAGGGTCAACACCACGGGCGACCCCTCCTGCCGTGGGAATCGGTGCTTGCTGGCGCGTGCATGAATGACTCCTTCGACGCCGTCGGGACCGGCTGCCGGGTGCGGCAGCGCACGGGCGTCACTCGGCCGTCGAGGCCAAGTATGGGTGGCCATCGCGGGCAGTCCATCCCCAAACGGGCGGGCGGCCGCTTGTCGGTTTTGGCCGGCCAATCTCGTTGACGCCCGGCGCGCGAGCCCGTGCGTCAGCTCACGCCGGGTTGTCCACGTCGATGAACTGCCAGGTCATGCCCAGTTCCTGAGCCACGTGCGCCCCCACGCCCTGCACGCCGTAGCGTTCGGTGGCATGGTGGCCAGCGGCGATGAAGGCCACGCCGGTTTCGCGGGCGTAGTGAGCCTGGGGTTCGGAGATCTCGCCGGTCAGGAAGACGTCGGCACCGGCGCCAATGGCGGGTTCGAAATAGCCCTGTGCGCCGCCGCTGCACCAGGCCACACGGCGAAGCGGACGCCCGTCCCCGGGAACCGCCGTGACGGGCCGCCCGAGAGTCGACTGCACGCGGGCGCTGAGTTCAGCCAGGTCGGTGGGCTCGATGGCCGCCGTGAAGCCGAGCTCCTGCTCGCCAAAGCGGCCATCGGCCGTCCAGCCCAGGCGCGCGCCAAGTTGCGCGTTGTTGCCCAGCGCCGGGTGTGCGTCCAGCGGCAGGTGGTAGGCAAACAGGTTGATGTCCTGCCGGATCAACTTCGCCAGCCGCTGCTTCATCCAGCCCGTGACGCGACCGTCCTGGCCACGCCAGAACAGGCCGTGATGGACCAGGATGGCATCGGCCCCGGCCTCGATGGCGGCATCGATCAGCGCGAGGCTCGCAGTCACCCCGCAAACGAGATGGTTCACCGTCGCGCGGCCCTCGACCTGCAGGCCGTTCGGCCCATAATCCTTGAATCGCGCAGGCTCCAGCAGCCGGTTCAGGTGCAGTTCCAGCGTCGCGCGGTCGGTCATGGCTCGGGAAGGATGTTGGGGTGCTGAAAAGGCTTTGGCTGATTTTCGCGCAGGCGGTGACCGTGGTGCTGGCCGGCCTCTTCGTCGTGGCGACGCTGAAGCCCCAGTGGCTGCGCAACGCCCCGTGGCGGTCGGTGCCGCAGGGCGTCACGGCACAGACCGAACGCCAGATCGCCCTCCCCCCCTCGCCCCCCGCCTCGGTGATGCGCACGGGCTTCTCGCAGGCGGCGCGGCTCGCGTCACCGGCCGTTGTCAGCATCACGGCCAGCAAGGCGCCTGCGCGGGCCGGCCGCGGCAACGATTCCTTCTTCGGCATGCCTTTCGGCCCGCACCCGCGTGGCAGCCCGCAACTGGGCCTGGGCTCGGGCGTCATCATCTCGGCCGACGGCGTGCTGCTGACGAACAACCATGTCATCGAGGGCGCGTCCGACATCGAGGTCATGCTCACCGACGGTCGCCAGGTCCGAGCCACCCTCGTGGGCACCGATCCGGAAACCGACGTCGCCGTGCTGCGCATCGACCTGCCCAACTTGCCGGTCATCACGATGGGCGATGCCGGCAGCCTGCAGGTCGGCGACGTGGTGCTGGCCATCGGCAACCCCTTCAACGTCGGGCAGACGGTGACCTCGGGCATCGTCTCGGCGCTGGGCCGCAATCAGCTGGGCATCAACACCTTCGAGAACTTCATCCAGACCGACGCCGCCATCAACCCGGGCAACTCGGGCGGCGCCCTGGTGGACGCCGACGGTCGCCTGATCGGCATCAACACGGCCATCTTCTCGCGCAGCGGCGGCAACCTCGGCATCGGCTTCGCGATTCCCGTGGACGTGGCACGTCAGGTGGCCAGCGCGCTGCTGAAGGATGGTGTCGTGGCGCGCGGCTGGATCGGTGTGCAGACCCGCGAGCTGACGCCCGAGTTGGCCGAAGCCCTCAACCTGGGCCCGGTGCGCGGTGTGCTGATCGGTGGCGTGGTGGCCGAGGCGCCGGCGGCCAAGGCGGGTCTCAAGCCCGGTGACGTGCTGCTGCGCATCGGCCCGCAGACCGTGGCAACGCCGGCCGAGCTGCTGGCGACGGTGGCTTCGCTGAAACCGAAGACCCTGGTGGACGTGAGCATCCAACGTGCCGGCAAGACGATGACCCTGCAGGTCGACGTGGCCCAGCGGCCACGCCCGCCGCGCGATCAGGACGACTGACCCGGCGGCGGCGGGTTGTCGTCTGGCGCCTGCGTGTGCTTGACGAAATAGCTGGCCGCCAGCAGCCCGAGCTCGTAGAGCAGACACATCGGAATGGCCAGCGCCAGCTGCGAGACGATGTCCGGCGGCGTGATGACCGCTGCGACGATGAAGGCCACGACGATGAAATACCCGCGCCATTCGCGCAGCTTGTCGACCGACACCACGCCGATGCGCGCCAGCACGACCACGATGACCGGCACCTCGAAGGCCGCACCGAAGGCGATGAACATGTTCATCACGAAACCGAGGTAGGCCTCGATGTCCGGCGCCGCCGTGATGCTCTTGGGCGCGAAGCTCTGGATGAACTTGAACACCTGCCCGAACACGAAGAAGTAGCAGAAGGCCACGCCCGCAAAGAACAGCAGCGTGCTGGACACCACCAGCGGCAGCACCAGCCGCTTCTCGTGCGAATACAACCCCGGCGCGACAAAGGCCCAGGCCTGGTAGAGCACCACCGGCAGCGCCAGCAGGAAGCCCGCGAGCATCGTGATCTTCAGCGGCACGAAGAACGGCGCGATGACGTTCGTCGCGATCATCTTCGTGCCCTCGGGCAGGTGTGAGACCAGCGGTGCGGCCAGCACGTCGTACAGGTGACCTGGCCCGGGGTAGAGGCACAAGGCCCCGAAGCACACCGCGATCGCGATGATGGCGCGCAGCAGCCGGTCGCGCAGCTCCATCAGATGGGCGACGAAGGGCTGCTCGGTGCCGGCCAGTTCGTCGTGATCGGGGTTCTGGAAGCTGCTCATGGCAAGGTGCCCACGGGAAGTTGGTCGGGCCCAGCGAGGCCTTGGACGGGGGGCATCAACGCTGCGGCGGACGGAAGCGCGCCACGCGAGCCGCGCCAGACTGGGTGTGGCGGCGCACGCCCGCCTTCTGCTTGAACCACATCGGCGTGGCGCCACGCTTGAGGCGCCAGTTCTTCTTCGGATGCCGGTACGCGGGCGGCGGTGGCGTGTAGCCGATGCCGGACTCGTAGGCGGTGTCGCTGGTGACGTCGCTCCAGGTCTGGTTCAACGCCTGGGTGGCGGAGTCGACCTCCGAGCGCACCGTCTGCTCGACGTCGCGCGCCGCGGTCTCGAACTGGGACTTCATCTTTTGAAGCTCCTCCAGCTCGATGGACCGGTTCACCTCGGCCTTGACGTCCGCCACGTAGCGCTGCGCCTTGCCCAGCAGGGTTCCCACCGTGCGGGCGACACGCGGCAGCTTCTCGGGGCCGATGACGATGAGCGCCACCGCGCCGATCAGCGCGATCTTGTCGAAGCCGAAGTCGAGCACTTAGGACTTGGTCTTGGCGTCGACGTCCACCGTGTTGGGGTCGTTGACCTTGCTGTTGGCGACCTGCTGGGGCGGTGTGGCCGGCGCATCAGCCGAACCGCTGGTACCGTCCTTCATGCCGTCCTTGAAACCCTTGACGGCGGCGCCGAGGTCGGAGCCGACGTTGCGCAGCTTCTTGGTGCCGAAGATGGCAATGACGACGACCAGCACGATCAGCCAGTGCCAGATGCTGAATGAACCCATGATGTTGACTCCTTGAGGACTGCCTCAAATTCTAGGTGAGGGCTGTGACTAACCCTTCAACCAGGGTCTCGGGCCGCCCATGACATGCAGATGCAGGTGATACACCTCCTGGCCGCCGTCGGGCCCGGTGTTGATCACATGCCGGAAGCCATTCGTCACGCCGAGCTCCTTCATGAGCTTGGGGCCGAGCGCCACCATCTTGCCCAGCAGGCCGGCCTCGGCCTCGGTCACGTCCGCCATCGAGGCGATGTGGCGCTTGGGGATGATGAGGATGTGGACGGGCGCCCAGGGGTGGATGTCGTGGAAGGCGAGGATGTCGTCGTCCTCGTGGACCTTCTTGCTCGGGATCTGGCCCGCGACGATCTTGCAGAAGATGCAGTGGGGGTCGTGTGACATGGGCAATCTCCGTCAGACCGGCATCGGCCGGCCGTCGTTCCAGTTCAGGAAGCCGCGCACCAGGCGATAGACCAGCCAGAACCAGTTCGCACCGAGGATGACGAAGCCCACGCCGATCCAGACCGTGCAGGCGCCGAGAAGCCCCCAGACCAGGCCCCACCAGAAGCTGCGCATCTGCCAGCGGAAGTGGCTCGCGTAGAGCGTGTCGACGGTGTCGCCGTACTTGACGTGGTTGATGATGACCGCAATGACGGCCGTGAGCCCCGTGAACACGCCCAGGCCGTACAGCAGGTAGATCACCAGGGTCAGTTGGCGAAGGCTCTGCAGGCGTTGCGCCTCGGGCGCCATCGTGTGGAAACCGGCTTCTTGCATCGAGACTCCCTTCAGGTCTTGGGGCGGGCGGCGAATTCGGCCAGCCCGGACAGGCCCTCGCGGCGGGCCAGTTCGGCCAGCACGTCTTCAGGCTTCAAGCCGAAATGGGCCAGGGCCACCATGCTGTGAAACCACAGGTCGGCCACTTCGTAGACGACCTTCTTCGGGTCGCCGTCCTTGGCCGCCATGACGGTTTCGGTGGCTTCCTCGCCGATCTTCTTCAGGATGCTGTCCAGGCCCTTGTCCAGCAGCTTGGCCACGTAGCTGGTGCTGGGGTCCGCGCCCTTGCGGGACTCGATAACCGCGCCGACGCGCGCGAGGATGTCGTCACTCATAGATCTTGTGCGGGTCTTTCAGCACCGGGGTGATGGTCTGCCAAGCACCGTTCTCCAGTTTCTGGAAGAAGCAGCTGTGCCGGCCGGTGTGGCAGGCGATGCCGGGGTCGTGGCCGAGCTGGGTGATGGTCAGCAGCACCACGTCGTTGTCGCAGTCCAGGCGGATGGCATGGACCTGCTGGAAATGGCCGCTCTCCTCGCCCTTGTGCCAGAGCTTCTGGCGCGAGCGGCTCCAGTACACGGCCTGGCCACGCTCGGCGGTCAGCGCGAGGGCCTCGCGGTTCATCCACGCGAACATCAGCACGTCGCCCGTGCCCTGCTCCTGGGCGATCACGGGCACGAGGCCCTTGTCGTCCCACTTCACGTCATCCAACCAGCTCCTGCTCATGCCTTCAGTCTAGGTGAGTGGGGCCGACATGGCCGCGTTCCTGGGCAAACCAGGCGAGCACCGGAAAGGTGCCGGGCAGCACCGGCTTCACCTGCACCGGCAGGTCCGCCCAGGCCATCTGCTGCCCTTCGAGCATCTGGAACTCGCCCGTCCAGTCAAACACCTTGCAGAAGTTCAGGCGCACGAGGGCATGGGGGTAGTCGAACATCTCGACCTTCCAGGGGTGGGCCGCGCCGATCTGGATGCCGAGTTCCTCGCGCAGCTCGCGGGCCAGGGCCTGCTCGATCGTCTCGCCGGGCTCGACCTTGCCGCCCGGGAACTCCCAGTAGCCGGCGTAGACCTTGCCCTCCGGGCGGGAGGTCAGCAGGAACTGGCCGTCTGGCCGCACCAGCACGCCGACGGCGACCTCGGTGACGGGGCGTTCGCTCACAGGCGCCCCGCGAGGTCACGCGCGAACTGGAACGCCACGCGGCCTGACCGAGAGCCCCGCTCCAGCGCCCAGACGAGTGCGGGTTGCCGCGCTGCCTCGATGGCCGCCTCGTCGAGCCCGAAATGCCGCAGCCACTGGGCGACGATGGCCAGGTACTCGTTCTGGCTGAACGGGTAGAAGCTGATCCACAGGCCGAAGCGCTCGGACAGCGAGATCTTTTCCTCCACCGCCTCGCCGGGGTGGATCTCGCCATGCTCGCCGTGGGTGCCGCCGAGGTTGTCGGCCATCTTCTCGGGCAGCAGGTGGCGGCGGTTGCTGGTGGCGTAGATCAGCAGGTTGTCGGTCGCGGCGGCGACCGAGCCGTCGAGCACGCTCTTGAGGGCCTTGTAGCTCGCCTCGCCTTCGTCGAAGCTCAAGTCGTCGCAGAACACCACGAAGCGTTCCGGGCGGGCCTGCACCTGCTCGACGAGGTCGGGCAGGTCCACGAGGTCGGCCTTGTCGACCTCGATGAGCCGCAGGCCCTGGCCGGCGAATTCGTTCAGCACGGCCTTGATCAGCGAGCTCTTGCCCGTGCCCTTGGCGCCGGTCAGCAGCACGTTGTTGGCTGGGCGGCCGGCCACGAACTGCGCCGTGTTGCGCAACAGTTTCTCCTTCTGGGGCTCCACCTCCTTCAGGTCGGCCAGGGTGATGCGGCTCACGGCGCGCACCGGCTCCAGGCACAGCACACCGTGGCGGCGACGGGCACGGAAGGCGGTGGACGCCGACCAGTCGGGCGGTGTGGGCGCATGGGGCAGCACGGCCTCCAGGCGGGTCAGCAGGCCCTCGGCACGGGCGATCAGGGAGTCAAGCACGGCAGACATGCCGCCAGTGTAGTTAGCCAATGCTGCGCAGCGAGGCGTCCAGTTGCTCGGTCGGCAGCCGCTTGAACCCGGTGCGGGCGTAGCGCTGCAGCCGGCCGAGGATGAAGCTGACCCAGACCGAAGCTTGCGCGCTGGCCTGGACCGTGGGGGTTGCCGAGCCTTGCAGCTCAGCAGCCGCGCGCAGCACCTGGCGCAGCGAGGACTCGATGCGGTCGAAGAACTGGTTGATGCGGGCCGTGAGCCGCTCGTTTTCATAGACCAGGGCATCGCCGACCATCACGCGGGTCATGCCGGGGTTCTTCTCGCCGAACTGCAGGATGACGCTGGCAATGCGCCCGGCCTTGCCCGGCGGTGGCAGCGGTTGGGGGTGCTCGACGATCTGGTTCACGAGTGCGAACACGCTGCTTTCGATGAACTCGATGAGCGCCTCGAACATCTGGGCCTTGCTGGCGAAGTGCCGGTACAGCGCCGCTTCGCTCACGTCCAACCGCGCGGCCAGTGCCGCCGTGGTGATGCGCTCGGCGCCGGGCTGCTCCAGCATGCCGGCCAGCACCTGCAGGATCTGGTGACGGCGCTCGCCGGGCTTCAGGCGCTTCTTGGGCGCCGGGGCGGCAGGTGGCGTGGCAGCATCGGGCAGGTCGGCATCCATGCCCTCGATGCTAGGGCCTATTCGAGGCGGTGCAAGCCGCGCTAATCCCGCAGCCAGCCCAGACGGCGCGCTTCGTAGATGGCCTCCACCTTGGAGCGCACATGCAGCTTGCGGTAGACGCGCTTCACGTAGGTCATGACGGTGTGCGGCGAGACCTGCATGAACTGAGCAATCTCGTCGAAGGTGAAGCCCTTGGCCGCCAGGTGCAGCACGCGCGACTCCTGCTCGGACAGGGCCACGACCTCCTCGTCTGCCATCGCCGCGGCCATGGCTTCGGGCGAGGGCCCGGTCTGCCCTTGGGTACCTGGTGCCAGGCGCACCAGCAGGCGCCGGGCGATGACCGGGCTGATCGGGCTGCCGCCGGCGCGCAGGGAGCGCAGCTGGCCGGGCAGGTCCAGCGCGAGGCTGTCCTTGAGCAGATAGCCGGTGGCACCGGCCTCGATGCTCGCCACCACGTGCTGCTCGTCACCGAACACCGAGATCACCATGACCTCGCACTGCGGGCGGGTCTGCGCTGCATGGCGGATCAGCTCGATGCCGCTGCCGCCGGGCAGGTCCAGATCGACCAGCAGCACGTCCGGCTGGAGCTGGTCAAACATGCGCCGGCCCTGCGGCAGGTCAGGCGCGATCCCCAGCAACTCGATGTCGGGGAGGCTGCCGAGGGCGTGCGTGAAGGCCTCGCGGAAACGGGCTTGGTCTTCGACGATGAGGACCGAAAACGGGGTCATTGACGGGCGGGGCTCAAAGGGCGTGAAGAAATGTGACGGCTGCGCGAATTGTCGGCCCAGGATACCGCCTGAGCCATGCGCTGCGCCCTTCATCCGTGGGGAGATCGCACCAAAGCGACGAGCGAGCGCACACGCCGCCCCACGTAGACGGGGCGCCGATGGAGGCGCTCGCGGCCTGCCGCATGCAGCCAGCGTTGCATCCAGACGGTGTCCATGCCGAGCCGGCGAGCGGTTTTCTGGTGCTCCAACGTGTCTTCCACCAGCACGCAGCGCGCGCGTGGCAGCCGCAGCTTGGCCAGCACCACCCGGAACATGCGCGCATCCGGCTTGGGGCGGGACTGCCCGAAGCAATGCATGTCTTCGATGCAGATCAGACCCTCGAAAACACCCAGCAGACCGACGGCAGCGAGCACGCGCTCGGCATAGGCCCGCGGCGCATTCGTCATCAGGAACTTGCGTCCGGGCAGGCGGCGCAAGGCCGCAAGGTCGTGCGCATGCCCGTGCAGATGCTCGTCCAGGCCGGGGAGTCGGTGGGTCTCGTGCAGGAAGTGCGCCGCCTTGACGCCATGATGGCGCTGCAGACCCGTGAGGGTCGCGCCGTATCGCAGCCAGTAGCTGTGGCGCAAGGCCACCGCGGCCTCGGTCGACAGTCCGAGGTGCGTCTCGATGTAGGCGGTCATCGACGCGTTCAGCTCGCGGAACGCGCGATGCGACGCGTTGTGCAGGGTGTCGTCGAGGTCGAAGAGCCAGATCCGGTCGCGGGGCTTCACCGGGTGATCACCGGGACGAGATCATGGTGCCGTAGGCCTGGTCGGTCAGCACTTCCAGCAGCATGGCGTGCGGCACCCGGCCGTCGATGATGTGCACGGCATTGACGCCGCTCTTGGCCGCGTCGATGGCGCCGGCGATCTTCGGGATCATGCCGCCGCTGATCGTGCCGTCGGCCACCAGCTCGTCAATGCGCCGGGGGGTCAGTTCGGTGAGCAGTTCGCCCTGCTTGTCGAGCACGCCGCGGATGTTGGTCAGCATGAGCAGCTTCTCGGCCTGCAGCACCGTGGCCAGCTTGGCGGCCACGACGTCTGCATTGATGTTGTAGCTTTCGTTCTTCTCGCCGAAGCCGATCGGGCTGACGACGGGGATGAACTGGTCGTCCTGCAGCGCCTTCACGACGGACGGGTCGATGGAGACGATGTCGCCGACCTGGCCGATGTCGTGTTCCTTGGCCGGGTCATCCTTGTCGAGCATCTTGAGCTTCTTGGCGCGGATCATGCCGCCGTCACGCCCGGTCAAGCCCACGGCCTTGCCGCCTGCGGCATTGATCAGGCCGACGATGTCCTGCTGCACTTCACCGCCGAGCACCCACTCGACGACGCTCATCGTCTCCTCGTCGGTCACCCGCATGCCTTGGATGAACTGGCCCTTCTTGCCGAGCTTGCTGAGCGCGTCCTCGATCTGCGGTCCGCCACCGTGGACCACGACCGGGTTGAGCCCGACGAGCTTGAGAAGCACCACGTCTTCGGCGAAGTCCTGCTGCAGCTCAGGGTCGGTCATGGCGTTGCCGCCGTACTTGATGACGATGGTCTTGCCATGGAACTTGCGGATGTAGGGCAGGGCCTGGGACAGGATCTCGGCCTTCTCGCGCGGGGCGATGTGCGAGACGTCGGTGATGGCGGTGGTCATGCGGCGGGCTCCGGGAACGATGGCCGGCATTCTAGGAACTCCGCCATTGGCGAGAATGACGGGATGCAACCCAGTGCGTACCTGAAGCTTTCCGTGGCGACCGCCGTGGTCACCATCGTCCTGAAGACCGCCGCGTGGTGGTGGACCGGATCGGTCAGCCTGGCGGCCGACGCCCTGGAGTCCCTCGTCAACCTGGCCGGTGCGATGTTCGCGCTGGCCATGATCACCTGGGCGGCCCAACCGCCGGACGCCGAACACCCGTATGGACACCACAAGGCCGAGTATTTCTCGAGCGGCTTCGAGGGCATCCTGATCATCGCGGCGGCCCTGGGCATCCTGTGGGGCGCGGTGGACCGCTGGCGGCATCCGGAGCCGCTGGAGTCGGTCGGCCTGGGCGTTGTGCTGGCGGTGGTCAGCTCCGCGCTGAACGGCGCGATGGCCTGGGCGATGCTGCGCAAGGCGCGGGAGGTGCGCTCCGTGGCGCTGGAAGGCGATGCGCGCCACCTGATCACCGACGTCTGGACCTCGGCCGGTGTCGTGGCCGGCTTGCTGGGCGTCATGGCCACGGGCTGGATGTGGCTCGACCCGCTGCTGGCCATCGTCGTGGCGCTGAACATCCTGCGAGAGGGCGTGCACCTGCTGCGCGAGTCCACCAGCGGCCTGATGGACGAAGCCCTGGACCCCGACAGCCTGGCCAAGGTCGAGGCCGTGCTCGACGAATTCCGCCACCCGCACACCTTGCGCTTCGACCATCTCGTGAGCCGCGTGGCCGGCCAGCGGCGCTTTCTGGACCTGCACATGCACATGCCCGCCACCTGGACACTCGGCCGTGCCGCGGCCCTGCGCGCCTCGGTGGAGCAGGCGCTGATGAGCGCCGTGCCGGGGCTGCGCGCCAGCATCCAGCTGCTGCCGATGGACGTCGAGGCGCATTTCGACGACCCGAAGGACCTGCTGTGATTGCGGTGCTGCAGCGCGTCCGCGAAGCCCGCGTGGACGTGGGCGGGACCGTGGTCGGCCAGATCGGGGCTGGCTTCCTGATGCTGGTCTGCGCCGAGCCGACCGACACCGACGCCGTCGCCGAGAAGCTGATCGCGAAGGTGCTCAAGCTGCGCGTCTTCAGCGACGACGCCGGCAAGATGAACCGCAGCCTGCAGGACGTGGCGGGCGGCCTGCTCATCGTCAGCCAGTTCACGCTGGCCGCCGACACGTCGGGCGGCAACCGGCCGAGCTTCTCGGGTGCCGCGCCGGCCGAGTTGGGGCGCCATCTGTACGAGCACACGCTGGCGATCGCGCGCCGGCTGCACCCGGTCGTCGCCAGCGGCCAGTTCGGCGCTGACATGCAGGTGCATCTGATCAACGATGGCCCGGTGACCATCCCGATGCGGGTCAACGCATGAACCCAGCCCCCGTGTTGATCGACCGCACCGAGGAACTGACACCGGTGCACGACCAGCCCCGCGAAGATCGCCGGGTCAGCGGTGCACCGAACCGCCGGACCTGGACGTTGCACGAGGCCGGCCCGATGAGCGTAGGCGTCTGGACGTGCGAGGTGGGCCGCTGGCGCATCGTCTTCCCGCCCGGTCGACAGGAGTACTTCCACGTGCTCGAAGGCCGCGTGCGCCTTCACGGGCCGGCTGGGGCGGTGGACATCGGCCCAGGCCAGGGCGGTGTCATCCCGCCGGGCTTCGAGGGCGAGTTCGAAGTGCTCGAACCTGTTCGCAAGCAGTTTGTACTTGTCGACGTGGCGGGCTGACGACGCCACTGACGCAGGCGCCCGTGCGGCCCTGCGCTTCCGCTAGCGGACAAAACAAAGGGGGCCGAAGCCCCCTGAGTGCGCAGTTCGAAGGAGCGCTCAGGCCTTGCGGCGGCGAGCCACGGCCGCGCCCGCCAGCGTCAGGCCGACCAGAGCCAGCGTGGCCGGCTCCGGCAGGGTGCCGGCATTGCCGTTCAGGAGGAAGGCACGCTCACGGCCGTTGTTGAACCAGTTGTTCAGGGTAGCGTTGAACGACTCGGTGCCATTGCCCGGGGTGAAGCCCGACCATGCCACGTCTCCGCCGCCGGCACGCACGCCGAAGTAGTACTGGGTGTTCGCCAGTGCCGAGAAGTTGATGTCCAGATCGAAGTCAACTTGGCGGATGTTGTCGCGGCCGCCTTGCGCGAGAACGCCCGAGTCAGTGACCGAATCGATCGTCAGCGAACCGGTCTGCAGCACAGCGCCCGGGGTCGCGCCGCCAGCGAAGATCCAGTACTGCAAAGCACCGTTCCAGTTCAGCGCACCACCCTGGCCTTCGATCCAGAGGCGACCGCCCGTGATCGTGGCTGCAGTCGTCAGCGTGAAGTTGTCGGCCTGGAGCCAAGCGACCATGTTGTTGGAAACGCCGCCGCCAATGGTGGAACCATTGTTGTAGACGACACCGGCTTGCGAGGTGGCCGCAACTGCTGCAAGAGCGATGGCGGTAAGGGTTTTGCGAATCATGACGACTCCTGAAAAGATGTTGCGAGTAGCAACAAGCAAAGCCCGTGCCATAAGTGCAAGCTGTTGATTACAAATGGATCTGGGCGCAGGTTTCTCGCCAGGACCGCTGAACTGTCAAGCCTACCGACACTCCTCGCGCCCCTTTGCACCCGCGGACCGACGCAGGCCTGAGCCACCTGGCGAGCGGTACATCACATGGTCGCTCGCAAGGCAAACCACGCAGCTCGCATGGCGCGGGGCTGCTACGCCCCGAGGGGGCAAACGCTGGCGAGGCTCAGCCGAGTTCGATGGTCCAGCGGTGCACCGTGCCGGCGGGAGGCCTGGCCAGCGCCAGTGCGCCCAGACGATAGGCATGCGGGCGGCGCATGGCCGGCAGGCCCTGACCGCGCTCGTCAACCACCCGCACCACGCCATGGCCCAGAGGCCCGACCCGGTAGGTCAACTCGAAACGCAGGTCTGCCAGCAGCAAGTCGACCGTCAGCCCGTCGAGCCGCGATGGCATCACCGGATCCACCACCAATGCATCCGCTTCCAGACGCAGCCCCAGCAGCGACCCGATGACCAGGCCGAGCGCGATCCCCGGGCCGCTGGAGTAGATGCGCCAGCCGCCGTCCAGCGCCACTTCGCCGGCCAGCACACGGCCGTAGTGCGCCTGGGCTTCGTAGCGGTCGGCGAAGGCAGCGTCGGAGCTGGAGTAGTAGCAGTTGGCCTGGCGCGGGCTGGCCGTGGGCACCCGCTCGCGCAGCGCTACCGGGTGCGCCAGCGACAGCGCCTCCAGGAAGGCTTCTGCACGCCCCAGGTGCGCCAGCATCTGCGCATACCGCAGGTGGGCATGCACGTACATGATGCCGATCTCGCGGCCGAAGAAGCTGCTCGTCTCGGCCCGCTGGAACAGGCGTGATGGGCCACCTCGGTAGGGCAGGGGCGCGTCGAACAGGCGGGCGCCGTCTGGACCCTTCAGGTGGCGCTCGATGAGGTCGGCCTGAAGCGCGGCCTGCCGGGGCGTGAAGAGGCTGTCGAGCACCCCATGCATCATCGGCAGCAGGCTGAAGCGCAGGCCGGTTCGGGCGTCCCGCGGGTGGATCCAGAGTTCGCGCTCGCCAGCTTCGGGGAACAGCACGTAGCCGGCAACGACGTCGTCCTGGACGAGCAGGCGCTGGAACTCCGCCCGCACACCCATCGCTTCGGCCGCCAGCCGGGCCGCGTCGGCATGCCGGCCCAACCGACCGTAGGCGGTCGACAGCGTGTGCAGCATCTGGTGGTGCAGGGTCACGGTCCAGGCACTGCACAGACGTTCACGCAAGGCGGGGTCGGCAGGCTGGAGCGAGTCGTTCCAGTCGCCATGCCAGTAGGCTGCCAGCCCCGTGCCGGGCACAACGCGGCGGCGGATCAGCCCCAGCGCGCGATCCACGTGGGCCGCCAGCGGCGCCGGCGGCTCGGCGTGGAAAGGCAGAACCTCCGCCAGCAACGTGGTGTCGCCCGATGCGATGAGGTACTGCGCCAGACCCAGCAGCGGCCAGAAGACGATGTCACCGTGCGAATCCCCGGCCCGGATCGTCGACTCGCGTTCGAAGAACATGAACCACTGCGGCCAGTCACCATCCGGGTTCTGCGCGCTGAACACCCGCAGCAGCAGGTCGCGCACCGGCGCGGTCTGGCCAAGCGCGAGCAGCATCTCCAGCGGGCCCTGGCAGACGTCCCGCGTGCCCCAGCCGCCTCCGGAGTACTGTTCCAGGCCACGCGGCGACAGGTAGTGCACCAGCGCGTTGTGGGCGTACCAGGGCAGGATGTCGCGCAGCGATGCCAGTGCCGTGGCGGCAGCGGGCCAGGTGGGCAACACCAGGGGCTGCGGCGGAGCGGCCGGCGCCTGCACCAGGTCAGCACGCAGGCTCAGTGTGAAAGCGCTGGCCGGATGGAAGTCGAGGCATACCACGGGCTCACCGCGGCTCGCGCCGTCGTCGTACAGCCTGCCGTCGTCCCCCACGATCGCGAGGCCCGACGCACGGACCGTGAGCCCGCCTGCGGGGAAACGCGCCGCCAGCTCGCTGCCCGGTGGCGCTGTGACGCGAACTTCCTCGCCGCGGTGCATCCACACGGGTTCCAGCGGTGATGCACCATCGTCGCCACCGAGTGCCAGGTGAAGCGTGGCGCGCAGGCCCAGGGCGTGGCCGGCGAGCACCCGCAGGCTCAGGGCCATCGCATCGGGCTGCGCCCCGGCTTCGGCCACCACCTCGATGAGGCCGCCACCGTGCGCGTACAGCCACCGGCAGCGCTGCGGTGCCATCTCGAAGGCCGAGGGCAGGCCCAGCAACTGCCAACCGGCGCCCGGCTGCCGCACGAACAGCCGCAGGCCCGCGGTGCGGAACAAGCCCAGCAGGCTGCGCTGCGTGGACAGCAGCCGGTTGATGCTGACGTGCCCCTGGGTCAGCATCGAATGGAAGACGCCCGCCATCCAGCAAGTCGAGGTGAGCGCCGTCTCGTCGGGCACCAGGTGCTGGCCACTGCGCAGGATGTGGCCGTGCGGGCGCTGCACGCGCAGCTCCTTCGCCCGCAGCACCACGTGCGCGGCGTCGCCCGTGAAGAAACTCTGCAGCACACCGTCGGCCCATTCCTCGTGGCGGCGCTCACCGGGGAACAACTCGGTCAGGGCGGGGGTCGGCAGCTCGTCCCCGTTGAGCAGCGGCGCGCTCGTGAACAGGCTGCGAGCCGGGGCATGACCCGACACGTCCTGCATCGGCACCGGTTGCGCCTGCGCCAGGGCCAGCCACTCGGGCAGCCGGGCCAGATCCGCGTCAGCGCTCGCCGCGGCATGGTGGCCCTGAACGCCGATGAAGAAGCCGGCCGCCCTGCCCTCGCCGGGTGCCAGTCGCACCGTCTCGTCCTGCAACGCCACCACCGCATGCTCGTGCTGCAGGCGCCGTCCGGGCAGGCCGTTCAGCAGCCCCGGCGGCAGCGCGCCCTCGCGGGCGGCATGGCCCCACACCTGCACGGCATCGGTCGCGAACGACGCCGCACGCCCGAGAGACCCGGCCAGCAACCAGGGATGCTCGCCCCGCTGCGGCTGGTTCTGGCGCACCGCCAGCAGCACGCCGTGCGTGGCGTGCTGCAGCGGCGTGAGGTCCAGGTAATGGCTCACATAAAACTCGTTGGTGCGGGCCGCCCCGTAGTCCGCGAGGCCCACGTCCTGCACCAGCACGGGCTCGATCTCGCAGGGCACGTTGCCAGCGTTGTGCACCCGCAGGTGCCAGAACAGCACCGGCGCGGCCTCGGCCAGGCGCAATTGCAGTTGCACGTCCAGCCCCCGCCAACGGCCGCGCATCTCGAAGGCCTGCGCGGCCCCATGGGCCTGCAAAGGGGACTGCGGCCCCAGCAGCGGCACAGCCTCCCAGCTCCCACCGTCCACCCGGCGGCGCAACCACACATTGGCCGGGCCGCCTTCCAGCTCGTTGCCGGGAAAGAGATTGATCATCAACGCCGGCCCGGCCATCAACCGGCGCACGGCGCCGTGGGACAGCAGCTCGGCCTGGAGACCGGCGGTGTTGCGGAGGAGGTGCGCGGTCATGGTGCCGGGTCGAGTTGTATCGTGATGACGTCAGGCGGCAGGGGCAGCTCGCGGCCCTGCCAGGCGACAGGCCCGGATGCGGTGTGGGCACGCGGCAGCGCATCATCGCCCGGCCAGGACAGTCGCAGTTCGCCGGGCAGGCGCTCCGGGCGGCGGTCGATGTGCAGAGTCCAGCCACCGTCAGCGCGGTGAAGCAGGCGGTAGTCCAGGCGCCCCCAGGCCGTGGACAGGCCGGCCACGCCGATGTCGCCAGCAGCCCGCCAGGCCGCCGGCACGCCGGCGGCGAGCACGAGGCTGCCGCTCGCCTCACGCTCGTAGGCGACCAGATCGAGCGCCGAGCGCAGGTAGTCAGACGACACCCAGGCGTGCGGCATGTCGCCCAGAAAGCGCACCTCGCGGGCATCCGGCAACACCACCTCGGCCCATTGCTGCCAGCCCGCCGGGCGCTGGTGCGTGAAGAACCAGGCCAGCGCGCGGTGGGCGTCCTCCACGCGGCCCAGGCGCACGAGGGCGCTGACGTTGCGCAGTTCGTAGGGCGTGTAGTCGCGCCACGGCTTGCGGCCATCGATGCGGGCCTGCGTGTCCTTCACGTAGCGATCGAAAGTGCCACGCAGCAGCTCGGCGGGCAGGCGGTCGGCCTGTGCAGGGTTGAGCGCCACGGTCGTGGACGTGGCATCGAAGTCGCCACGGTCCGCGGCACCGGCGATGTGGTCCAGCCCGTAGTGCCGTACCGTCGCCAGGACCGACACGTTCAGGTCGGCCTCGAACTCGTCGCGCCACGACGCCCAGCGAGCCGCCAGCACAGCGTCGCCCAAGGCCTGCGCGATCTGCACGGCATCCTTGTAGCCGCGCAGGGCCCAGAAGTCGTCCCAGTACGAGTAGGCGGCCTTGTCGGAATAGCCTTCATGGCTGATGGACGGCGGCATGAGCCCATGAAAGCGCGGGTCGGCCCCGGGGCGACGCTGACTCTGGCGCAGCGCCTCCATCCAGGCCAGGACACGCTGCACGTGGGGCCAGTGGCGCTGCAGCAGCGCGCGGTCCTGCGTGTGGCGCCAGAGCTCGGCCACGGCGAAGAGGTATTGGCCGTGGCTGTCGTTCTCCACGACGGGATCGGCACCACGCTGGTCCACGCAGCAAGGCACCTTGCCCGACGCGAAGACGTGGCCCGCGTACCAGTCGACGAACTCGCGCGCCGCCTGCACCTCGCCCATGCGCACCAGGCCCGCCACCATCATGGCGCCGTCGCGCACCCAGGACCGTGCATAGGAACGCGTGCCCGGCCGCAGTGCCGGCCCTTCGCGGGACATCAGGATCTGCGCCAGCGCACTGCGCATGCGGTCGGCCACCGGCTGGGCTGCGGAGGGCAGCTGCAGTTCCAGCAGGCCCAGGCGGTCGCGCCAGCGCGCGGCCGCGAGGGCCAGCCGAGTGTCCAGGGCCGCGGCATCGCCTCCCGTCACCCAGCCGAGCGCGCACGATTCCCCCGGCGCCAGCGTCACGTCGAAGCGCATCAAGGCGGAGGGCAGCTGTTCAGGATCGACCAGCTCCACCAGCGGCAGGGCGGTCTGCAGCGTGGCCAGCCCCGGCCCGGCGTGCCAGGGCGCGGCACGCACCTCGGTCGGTGCCTCCCGCGGCGTGAGGCGCAGGTTGACGGCTTCCAGCCGACCGCCCAACCAGCGCATCGATGGCACCGGGCTGACGCCGCCCTGCGTGGACAGGAACTGCTGCGGCGGGTTGACCTGCCAGGGCCGCAGAGCCAGCAACAGGGCATAACGCTGCGGACGGGCGGTGGGGTTGCGCAGCAGGTAGCGGGCCAGCAGGTGCGGCGCCGTCGGTGCCCCATCAGCGCCCGCCTCCACGCGCAGCTCGACCTCGGCATGCCGCCACTGCACGACGGGCATCACCTGCTCGACGAGCCAGTGCTCGATGCGTGCCTGGGCCCACGTGACGAGGCGGCCGTCGGCGAGCTGCACGGCCGGCTCGATGCTCGGTCCCCCTCGCGTCAGCTCGATGGCGCCGTCTTCACTGACGAGACCCGAGCGCTGCGCGCCGCCATCCACGCCCACGACGGTCCAGTAGTTCTGCTCGCCCAGGAAGGCCCGGGGCAGGTCGCCCCGCGGCAGCGCGCGCGCCAGCTCGGACACGGCCGCGTTGCGGTCGGGCCATTGGCGGGCATCGCGCAGCTCGACGTCCGGCGGCTGGCGGCCGTCGTGACGCAGGCGCAGCCAGCGCCACTCCTGCTCACCGAGGAACATCGCCCGCGCGGGCTGGGCCGAAAGCAGCTTCCAGCGGCGGCCATCGTCAGACACCTCCACGCGGCTGGCAGCGCCCCGGGCAAACCACAGCCCGTTGAACTCGCGCAAGCGTCGGTAATCGAGCGTCAGCTCGCCGGCGCCCGTCTGACGCTGCGGGGCCGGCCACACCGCCGGCGCCGGCTCGCGGGCGTCCAGCCGCACGGCGCCCACGCACAGCGAACCGGCGCCGCCGCCCTGCTGGCCGGCCACGACGACGAACTCCAGCACCTGGGTCCGCGTGAGCTGGCGGTCCGCAGCCGGTCCCCAGGCGAAGTCGACATGGCGACGCTTGAAGCGCAGCTCGTTCAACGTGGCGGGCAACGCCATCGCCGGTCGATTGACCCACCAGACGTTGTCGCCACTGGCGTCGACGAACTTGATCTGCACGTCGTTGCCCGCGCCCTGACCCTTGAGCGGCACGGTCAGCGCAAAGTCCGCCGGCCAGTTCACCGGCAGCGCGCGGCGCATCACGGCATAGCCGGAGACTCCGGCGAAGTCGTAGTCCAGGCACAGGCTGTCGTCCCGCGCGTCGCGGCGCAGGCGGGCCTGGACCTGGTCGGATGCGCTGGCCTGCCAGGCCGCGAGGTCCTTCATCGGATCGAGCACGGCGGCCGGTGCCGGCATCGCCAGACACACACCCACCCAGGCCACGACGGCGCGCCACGTCATTTCACACTTCCCATCAGCAGGCCCTGCATGTAGTAGCGCTGCAGGGCGACAAACAAGGCGAGCACCGGCAGCACCGTGATGACAGCGCCAGCCATCATCAGTTCGCTGTCCTGCACGTGCTCGCGCGACAGGGCCGCCAGCGCGACCGGGAGCGTGTGCATGTCGCCATCGGTCAGCACGATGAGCGGCCACATGAAATCGTTCCAGCTGCCCAGGAAGGCGAACACGGCCAGCGTCACCAGCACCGGCTTGAGCGTGGGCAGCACGATGTTCCAGAAGATCCGCCACTCGCCCGCGCCATCCAGCCGGGCAGCTTCGAGCAGCTCATCCGGCACGCCGCGGGCGTACTGGCGCACCAGGAAGATGCCGAAGATGCCCGCCATGCCCGGGATCAGCACGCCCATCCAGGTGTTCACAAGGCCCAGGCCCTTGAGCATGAGGAACAGCGGCAGCATCGCCACCTGGCCCGGGATGACCAGGGCCGCGATCAACAGGCCGAACACGCGCTCCCGGTGCCGAAAGCGCAGCTTGGCAAAGGCGTAGCCTGCCGCCGTGTTGAAGCTGACCGACACCGCCGTGCTGACGAGGGCCACCCCGAGGCTGTTGGCGAAGGCACGCTTGAGGCCGCCGTCGCCAAGCAGCACGCGGTAGTGTTCCAGCGTCGGATGCTGCGGGATCAATGGCGGCGGCAGGCTGGCGGCGCTGCCCGTGGGCATCAGCGACACGCAGACCATCCACACCAGCGGGAACACCGCCAGCGCAGCGAGCGCCCAGAGCAGGCTGTTGACCAGCCACGCACGTGCGGTCATGCCTCACCTCCGGCCAGGCGGCGCCGCAAGGCCATCAGCCCCTTGCTGACGGCCACGATGATCAGGAAGAGCACGAAGGCCACGGCCGAGGCCAGGCCCAGGTTCCACCACTTGAAGCCCTCGTCGTACATCAGGTAGAGGACGCTCACGGTGCTTTGCAGCGGGCCACCTTGCGTCATGACGTAGGGCTCGGCAAAAAGCTGGAAATAGCCGGCCGTCGTCAGGATGCTGACCATCAGCAGCGTGGGCGCGATGCCCGCCAGCGTGATGTGCCGGAACTGCGCCCAGGTCCGCGCACCGTCCAGCCGCGCGGCTTCGTAGAGGTCATTGGGCACGGCCTGCAGCGCAGCGATGAAGATGATCATGTTGCCGCCGAAGTTCTTCCAGGCGGCGAACAGGATGATGGTCGGCATCGACCAGTGCGGGTCGCCGAGCCAGTCGATCGGATCCAGCCCGAGGCCCTGCAGCGCGTGGTTGACGAGGCCGTACTTGACGTGGAAGAGGTAGCGCCAGATGACGGCCACGGCCACCAGGGTCGTCACGACCGGCGCGAACAACGCCGTGCGCAGCAGCGGCTTGAAGCGCACCAGTTTGCTCTGCAGCAGCACGGCGGCGGCCAGCGACAAACCGATGGACAGCGGCACGCCGAGCACGACGAAGTACAGCGTGTTGCCCAGCGCCTGCCAGAACAACGGCAGACTCAGCACGTGGACGTAGTTGTTCCAGCCCTGCCAGCGCAGGTTGCGCGCGTCGGCGAGGGCGTAGATGTCGAAGTCGGTCAGGCTCAGCGCCAGGCCGGCCAGGACGGGCACGCCGAAGAACAGCGCAATGACGACGAGGGCCGGCGCGGCAAACGCCCAGGCGGCCCAGGACTCGCGGTGCAGATGCCTCATGCTGCGCCCCGCCGGTCGAGCATCCAGCGGCGCTTCTCCAGGATGCCGTCCACGCGCCGGTCCAGGTCTCGCACGGCAGTGTCTTCGCTCTGACGGCCGCCGACCACGCGCGCGGCGGCCAGCTGCATCTCCTGCATGATGCGCTCCCATTCCGGCACGGCCGGCGTGGGGCGCACGCGCTCGAGCTGACGGCGGAAGGCGGCGGCGTGGCGGTCCTGGGCGAGGCTGGCGCCGCCGCCAAGCGGCAGCGTCCAGGTGCTGCGCCGGGGCGGCAGATCGCCGGTGAGGCGGTAGAAGTCGAGTTGAACGTCGGGCCGGCTCAGGTAGCGCATCAGCGCCCAGGCCTCGGCTTTGTGACGCGAGCGCCGGAAGATCGCAAGGCTTGCGCCACCGGCGATGGATGCTCCCGGCCCCTGCCCTGGCACAGGCCCCGGCAGCTCGGCCGTCGTCCACGCGCCTGCGAGATCGCCCGGCAGCCGGCGCTTGAACTCGCCAATGTTCCAGGGCCCCGAGATGTAGAACGCAAACGTGCCCCGACCAAACTCCTGCCACACGTTGGCGACCTGGTTGTTCGTCAGGCCTGGGGCATCACCCACGCGAAAGCGCTCGGCATAGAAGGCCAGTGCCCGGCGGAAGTCGTCCGCGGAAAAGTTGCCGAAGCGGCCGCCCTCGCGCAGCACCTCGCCGGGTTGCTGCAGCGCCAGGGCCAGCAGGGGTTCGAACTCGTTGGTCGGCAGCAGCAGCGGGGATGCCATGCCCGCCTGCCGAAGGCGCGCCAGGGCCCGGGCCCACGCGGCCCAGTCCTGCGGCATGTCGGCGACCCCGGCGCGCTGCAGCAGGTCCTGCCGCACGAACATCAGCCGCGTGTCCACGTACCAGGGCAAACCCACCCGCACCCCGCCGGGTGCATTGGTGGCCCAGATGCCGGCGAAGTAGTCGTCAGGCAGGACGGCCGGGGTGCGGGCGAGCCAGCCGTCCAGCGGCTCCAGCGCACCCAATGCCTGCATCTCCGGCAGCCAGGTGTTGCCCACCTGCGCGAGGTCGGGCGTGGCGTCGCCCGCGAAGGCCGTCAGGAGCTTTTCGTGCGCAGCCGTCCAGGGCAGTTGCTCGACCTTCACGCGCACGCCGGGGTTCTCGCGCTCGAAGCCGGCCATCAGTTCGGCGGCGACTTCGCTCTCGCGGCCCATGGCCCAGAAGCGCAGCACGGTCGGGCCGCCGTCGCGGGCGCAACCGGCAAGCGCAGCGGCGGAGGCGGTCAGCAGAACGCGACGACGCATGACGATTCGGCGAAGGCAAGACTGCCCAAACAGCCAACACAGCCACAGAGGCACAGAGGCGCCAAGAGAGCAGCCGCCCGCACTCTCTGTGTCTGTGTGCCTCTGTGGCTGTGTTGGGATGTCATTCAGGACCTCTGTGGCCGTGCGTGCCGGGCGTTCACGTCAACCGAGCCAGCCGCCGGTGAATCCGGCGCGCCGGAGTCCGCGCACGAGGTGGGCGTTCTTGCGCATCATCTGCCAGACCAGCTCGCCGCGGTGGTTGCCCAGCATCGCAAGCATCGGGCCTTGGTCGATGCCGAGCATGTCGGTGTCCACCCAGCCCTGGCCGGCCTCGATGCGGCCGTGCGTGAGCTTGACAGTCGGGTCGGTGAAGCTGGGGTTGAAGGCGTCCCAGAAGCCGTAGCGGCCCCAGGTGTGCGGGTAGCGGGCCCGGATGGCCTGCAGCGCGGGAATCACGATCTCCGGTGCGAAGGCGATCGAACTGCCCGCCGCGTAGGGCGCCAGCGTGCCATCGTCGTACAGCCCCATGCCGCGGCCCGCATAGCTGATGAAGCGACGGGGCTCGACCTGACCGCGGGTGGTGCGGTAGGGGAGCGTGACGTCGGCCGGGCCGTCGCTCGCACTCACGCCCCACACCTCGTTGCTGTAGCCCTGCCAGCCGAGCGGGTTGGCGGCGGCATAGGCCTGCTGCGCGTAGGTGGCGCGGCGGGAGTTCTCGAAGTAGTCGAAGCCCTTGTCACGCATGTAGGCATCGCGGATGCCGCGGAAGTCGACCCAGCAGTGCGTGAACTGGTGGCCGAACAGCGGCGGGAAACGCAGCAGCGTCTGCCCGTAGCTCTCGCCCCAGCTGCCGCGGTCGTAGGTGCTGGTCCAGGCGTTCCAGGCCTCCGGCTTGACCGGCCGCGTGGGCGAGCCCAGGGCCAGCAGGTAGACCATCATGGCCTCGTTGTAGCCCTTCCAGTCGGAGGCGATGAAGCCGCTCTCGGGCAGCCAGCCATGGCTGATGGACGGCGGGCGCACCTGGGCCCAGGCCCAGTCGACGCGGCCGTAGAGGGTGTCCACCAGGCTCCGGATGCGGGCCTCGTCGGCGTGATCGCCATCGAAGAAGCTCTGCGCATGCAGCGCACCCATCAGCAGCAGCGCGGTGTCGACCGTCGAGAGCTCGCAGCGGTCGAAGCGCAGGCCTTCCTTCATGTCGAGGAAGTGATAGTAAAAGCCCTTGTAGCCGGACACGCCGCGCCGGCCGGGCCCTTGCGGCAGGCCGGCGAAGAAGCGCAGCGTGGTCAGCGTGCGCTCGCGGGCCTGCGCGCGGCTGACGTAGCCGCGGGTGACGCCGATCGGGTAGGCCGTCAGCGCAAAGCCGACGGCCGCAATGCTGGCGAACGACGGCGTGGGCCAGCGGTCCGGGGCCAGACCGGTGCGCGCGTCGGTCGTCTCCCAGAAGAAGTCGAAGGTGCGGCGCTCGAGGTCGTCGAGAAAGGCGTTGGGGTCGGCGTCGGCGGCCCACGGTGTGAGCAGGGCGCAGCCGGCGCCGGCCAGCAAAAACCGGCGGCTGAAGTGCATGGCAATCATCATGGGAGCGAAGCCGCAGCGCGCAGGTCGCGCGCTGCGCTCCGGTTCGGCATCAGAACGCGTACGAGAGTGTGACCTTGTAGGTGCGCATGTCGCCACGGATGTCGTTGCGCGCACCCAGGTTGGCGTTGTCACCCCCCAGGTAGTTCTGCGGGTTGCCCGGGCCGCCGCCCCAGTCGTCGTAGTAGCCCCAGTTGGTGCGGTTGAACAGGTTCAGCACATCGGCACGCAGGCGCAGCGAACCCGGGCCGACCCGGAAATCCTTGGACAGCCCGACGTCGAACTGGCTGAACTTGTCGGACTTGCCTTCGATGTTCACGCACTTGTCCCAACCCGCGGCACAACTCGTGATGCGGCGAGGGTTGCCGGTGTCCCATGTCCACTTGCCGGACAGGCCGATGTCCCAGGGCAGGCGATCAGTGAAGCCAGCCAGCACGAGGCGGTCCTTGGCTGACAGCACCGACGGGTTCCAGCCGTGTGTGCTGCGACCGTAGATCCAGTCGAAGATGTCGGTGTTCCAGTCCTTGTTGGTCGTGCGGCCCTTGGCGTGCGTGTACGCGGCCGTCGCACTCCAGCCGCTGGCGCTGGTGTACGGCTTGTCGAGCTTGACGAACAGGCTGGTCGTCTTGATCTCGCCGACGGTATCGCCCAGGATCAGATTGCCATAGCCGCTGGGGCCGCCCCACAGCGGGTCGATGGAGCTCTGCGTGCCCCAGCCGCCGTTCGGGTCACGGTTGCCGCTGAACCAGATGAACTGGTTCTTGGCGTGCTGCTGAGACAGCGCGATATCGGCGTTCCATTCACCCACCGCCTGGCGAACGCCCAGGCTGACTTGGTCGGCGAACGGCATCTTGTAGTTGTTCTTGATCAGCCAGATCTCGCCATTGGGCTGCGCGTTGTGCTGCAGTTCCTGCAGCGCCTGGTTGGCCATGGTGCGGTCGTAACTGCGCCCCCAGCCGCCGTAGATGACGGTGCTGCGATCGCCCATGGCATCGAATGAGAACCCCAGGCGTGGCGCCAGGGCGCCCTTGTAGGCCTTGCGCGAGCTTCCCGTGGCGATGTAGTCGTCGATGTTCACGCCGCCCTTGGCGAGGGACTGGGCATAGGTCTGCCCGGTCGGCGCGGTGATGCCGCCGATCGTGCGTCCATCCGGCCCACGCAGCGCTGCGACGATGTTTGCGGGCGTGCTGTAGTTGTTGTTCAGCATGTTGTCTTCGTAGTCCCAACGGGCGCCGACGGAGACTTCGAGCTGTTTCGTCACGGCCCAGTCGTCCTGCAGGTAGAGGCCAAGCTGCTTGTTGTTGAAGTTGACGTCGATGGGCTGTGCCGACCGGGTGATCTGGCACTGGTCGCTCTGCAGCTTGTCGGACGACAGGTTGGTGCCGGTGCACACCCCATTGGCGTAATAGGGCTGGCCGGTGGTCTTGTCGACGACCACATTGACCGCAGGCACGCCGTACTGCGTGCCGCCAAGCCGGTACTTCATGAACTTGAGCTGGGCACCGCCCTTGATGACGTGGCCCGTGACGCCGGTGTAGCTCAGGTCATCCTTGAGGTAGGTTTCGCCCTGCTTGCGGTCCTGCTTGTCCAGTGCGCCGCCGTCCCAGATGATGTCCTGGGTGTTGCGCAGTTCGTTGGACGGCGAATATTTGTAGCGGAACAGCGGTGACGTCGCATTCGAATGCGGGTTGAAGCGCGAGTTGGCGACACCGAACTTGGCCTCGTTCAGCCAGGGTCCACGCGACCACTCATGGGCCAGGTCCAGTCGGGACTCGGTGTTCTTCGAGTTCTTGGCGGTGCTCGCCGCAGCGATGCCGTCGACACTCTCAAGGTTGGTGGAGTCCTCATCGCGGACGGTAAAACTCGCGTCGAGCTTTTGCTCGTCATCGATCTGCGCTGACAGCTTGCCGAACACGAGGTGCTCGTCGAACTTGCGCTTGTAGGGCCCGGCGAGGCCTTCGAGCTGGCCGATGATGCCGGGCTTGCCCGGGTATTTGTCGATGTTCTTGGCCACCACCTGCAGCGGCCGCTCGATCGACTTGCCGTCGTAGGCCAGGAAGAAGTGCAGCTTGTCCAGCATGATCGGGCCACCGATCGAGAAGCCGTCTTCGATCTGGGTGAACGATGGCCGAGGCGTGCCCGCCTGCTCCCGTTCACGCTCCTTGGGGCTGTAGGCGCGCCAGTTGGAGCCGGTTCGGTTGGCGTAGGCCTCGCCATGGAATTCGTTCGTGCCGGACTTTGTCACCGCGGCAATTCCCAGCGAACTGAGCTGGTCGAACTCGGCCTTGTAGTTCTGCGTGAGCACGCGGTACTCGGCAATGGCGCCCTGCGGGAAGGGGTTGCCCTGGCTCTCCTGCTGGCCGATGACGCCGCCGCGCAGGATGTTGTTCTTGCGGCCGACGCCATCGATGAAGACGTTGACGCTGTCTTCGTTCTGCGCGCCACCGCGGATGCGGGTGCTGCCGTCGCTGCCGGTTTCAAAGCGCGCGCCGGGTGCCAGATCGACAGCGGACAGGAAGTTGCGCGTGATCTGGGGCAGCGCCTCGATCATCTTGTTGGAAACGAGCGTGCTGACCTGCGTGTCCCGCACGCCCTGGCGCTGCGCCGTCCCGCTGACGACGACGGTGTCGAGCTGGTTGCCGCTGCTTGACAGGTCCAGCGTCGCGTTCTCGCCGACGGACAGGGTGACCGGGCTGCCTTTCGCTGCGCCGCCGACGCGGATCTCGTAGGGGCCGGGGTTCAGGCCCAGCAGGACATAGCTGCCGTCTGCCAGCGTTCGGGTGCGGTAGGTGTTGCCGTTGGCCTTGTTGAGGGCCACCACCTCGGTGCCCTCGGGCGGCTTGCCGCTAGCGGTCGTGATCTGGCCGCGGACCGTGGCGCCCGTGATCTGTGCGTAGGCCGCCGGGACTGCCAGTGCCAGCACGACGGCGGCAGCCAGTGCATGCTGGCGAGTGCGCCGCAGGGTTCGGGTTCTGTTCATGTCGTCTCCTGTTTTGAATGTGAGTCGCTTCATGGGGGTCGGGGCGTGCAGGACTCGCGCACGATCAGCTCAACGGGGATCAGCGTTGCCGCGGACGGCAGGTGGGAGGCCGGGTCGTGGAGTGAACCTAGCGCCAGGGCCAGCGCGTCAAGCGCCTGGGTACCCATGGCGGCAATCGGGATGCGCACCGTGCTCAGCGCAGGGCGGATGTAGCGCGCGAGCGGGATGTCGTCGAAGCCCGCAAGCGCCAGATCGGCAGGCACTCGCACGCCCGCATTGCCGAGAGCCTGCAAGGCGCCGACCGCCATCATGTCGTTCGCGCAGAACAGGGCGTCGGGCCGCTCGGCCGGCGCCAGCGTGGCGAGCGCAGCCCCCGTCGTGTAGCCCGACTGCTCGGTGAAGTCGCCGGCATAGACCCGGGGCGCCTGGCCTGCCCCCAGCCCGGCCTGATAGCCGCGCTGGCGCTCACGCGCCTCGAAGTTGCCGGGGGGACCGCCGAGGAAGGCAATGCGGCGGTAGCCCTGCTTGACGAGATGCGCCGTCATCGCGCGCGCGCCGCCAAAGTTGTCCACCGAAAACGCTGGCAGGCCAGGCCCCATGGCCCCCGGGTTCAGCAGCACGGCAGGCAGGTTGGGCGGCAGGTTCTGGGACAGGAAGTCGTCATCCGCATGGGGCGACATGACGATCAGGCCGTCAACCCGGCCGTTCATGGCGCGCAGGGCTGCCGCGGCCTCGAGGGCGTCGTCGTGCGAGCTTGAGAGCAACAGATGCAGGCCCCGTGCGCGGGCCGCCTGGTCGATGCCGCGGATGAGTTCCGAGAAGAACTCGCCGTGCAAGTCAGGCAGCAGCGCGCCCACCGTGTCGGTCTTGCGCGTGATCAGGCTGCGCGCGGCCCCGGACGGGGCATACCGCAGGTCGCGGGCGATGTCCAGGATGCGCTGGCGCGTGTGCGGCAGCACGTTCTCGGCGCCGTTCAGCGCGCGGGAGACGGTGGCCACAGACACACCGGCAGCGCGGGCAACGTCCTTGATCGTGGCGGGGGTAGCGCTCATGTCGTGTCAGAGGTTGGCGCCGTGGGCGGCGATGACCTCAGCATAGAAGTGCGCGCTCGCCTTGGGCGTGCGCTTCTGCGTCTGGAAATCGACGTGGACGAGGCCGAAGCGCCGTGCATAGCCCAGTGCCCATTCGAGGTTGTCCAGCAACGACCAGGCGCAGTAACCCCGCACATCAGCGCCGCGGTCGATGGCGTCGCGCACCGCGGCCATGTGGGTGCGCAGGTAGTGCACGCGCAGCGGGTCGTCCACACGGCCGTCCACGGCACTTGGGGGGTCGTAGAAGGCCGCTCCGTTCTCGGTGACGTACAGCGGCAGGCCGCCGTAGCGCTCGTGCATCCAGACCAGGGTGTCGCTCAGGCTTTGCGGATGCGATTCCCAGCCCGTCTCGGTGTAGATCCCGCCGGGTTGACGCTGCGGCGCGGCAGGCACCGGCCAGCCCTTGGGGTCGTGGCGGACGACGGCCCGGGTGTAGTAGTTCAGGCCCAGGAAGTCGAGGGGCTGCCTCAGCGCCTCGACGGCCGACGCCGGCCAATCGGGCCAGGCCTCGCCGAACACCTCGCGGAGTTCATCCGGGTAGGTGCCGAGCAGGGCCGGGTCCAGGTACTGGCGGTTCATGTAGGCATCGGCCAGGCGGGCGGCGTGGCGGTCGGCATCGGTGGCGTCGGCCGGCACGTGCTTGGGTTCGATGTTGACGACCAGGCCGATCTCGTGGCGCCCCGCGGCGCGGTAGGCCTGCACCGCGCGGGCGTGGCCTTGCAACAGCCGGTGCGCAGCGATCGCGGCCTCGAAGGCGCTCTTGTGGCCCGGCGCCAACGTCCCATGCATGAAGCCGCCGTCAGCGATGACCCAGGGCTCGTTGATCGTGACCCAGGTCTTCACGCGGTCGTCCAGCGCGCGGAAGCACACCTGCGCGTAGTCGGCGAACCAGTCGGGCATGTCGGGGTTGAGCCAGCCTCCGCGGTCGTCCAGCGCAGCGGGCAGATCCCAGTGATGCAGTGTGACCAGCGGCTGGATGCCGGCAGCCAGCAACGCGTCCACCAGGCGCTCGTAGAAGCCCAGACCCGCCGCGTTGATGCGCCCGCGGCCCTCGGGCTGCACGCGGTGCCATGCGATGCTGAAGCGGTAGGCGGTGAGGCCCAGTTCGCGCATCAAGGCCACGTCGTCCGTCATGCGGCGGTAGTGGTCGCAGGCCACATCGCCCGTGTCGCCGCCCAGCACGCGGCCCGGCGTGCGCACGAAACGGTGCCAGTTGCTCACGCCGGCGCCATCGACCAGCGGAGAGCCTTCGATCTGGTAGGCGGAAGTCGCACAGCCCCACAGGAAGCCAGGCGGGAACGGTTGTCTCATCCGTGCGGACGGTCACCTTTGCAGGCGCCGACGTCTCATGTAAACGTTTACATGCATTGTTCCCACGCGGTGGCCGATTCGTCAACAGCGTGTTTACCCGGCGTGGGGAGGTGTAGACGGCACCGGCTTCCAGGCGCCGCGCCGGGCCGCGTCACGGGCCCCAAAGGCAACGGGGCGACCCGTCACCGGCGTCGCCCCGTTTGAGCCTGCGGCTCAGCGTCAGTCGGCGTACTGGCCGGCCGCCTTGATGACGGGGGTCAGCTTGGCGATCTCGGCCTCGACGAACTTCTTGTGCTCCGCCGGGGCCAGCCGGGCGTCGGCAATGATGACGGCGCCCAAGGCTTCCTGGCGCTTGTGGAAGTCCGCATCTTTCAGGGCTGAACGCAGCGCCGCGTTGAGCTTTTCCACCACGGCCTTGGGCGTGCCCTTCGGCGCGTAAAGCCCGTGCCACACCGACAGGTTGAAGCCCTTCAAGCCGGACTCGTCGGCCGTGGGCACCTTGGCCAGCGCCGGCGCCGTGAGCCGCTTGGGCGACATCACGGCGTACGCCTTCACCTTGCCGGCCTCGATCTGGCCCGTGGTGTTGGTGGTCTGGTCGCACATCAGATCGACCTGGCCACCGAGCAGATCGTTCATGGCCGGCGCCGTGCCCTTGTACGGCACGGTGGTCATGTCGATCTTGATGGCGGACTGGTACATCAGGCCGCACAGGTGCGAGGCCGAGCCGATGCCGGCGTGGGCGAGGTTGATGCCGGCCTTGTTGGCCTCCAGCCACTTGGCCAGTTCGGCATGGTTGCTGGCGGGGAGCGTCGGGCGGCCGATCAGCGTCATCGGCACCTCGTTGATCATGCCCAGGTACTCGAAGTCCTCCAGCGTCTTGTAGGGCAGGCTGCGGTACAGCGCCGTGGCACTTGCCAGGCCGATGTGATGCAACAGCAGCGTGTAGCCGTCCGGTGAGGCCTTGGCGACCTTGGCCGCGCCCAGCGTGCCGCCCACGCCCGCCACGTTGTCGATGATCAGCGTGCCGCCGAGCGGCTTGCGAAGCGCCTCGGCGAGGTCGCGCGCCACCTTGTCGGTGGGCCCTCCTGCGGAAAAGGGCACGACGATGGTGACCGGCTTGTCGGGATAGTCGGCCAGCGCCGACATCGACGCGAGCGCCGTGGCGACGGCGATCCAGGACCTTGGCATGGGTGTCTCCTTGTGGTGGGGAGGCCGGCCGCCGCGACGGATGGGCGACCGCGCCCCCATGGAATCTACCCAGCCGGGTGATACCCGATCAAAGACCCTCCCCCGCGTCATGACATGCCACCGCGGCGCGGCACCCGGGCCATCACCGCTCGGCCGCGTGCTCAGAGCGCGCGGCGGTCGTCGATGAGCTTGCCGTCGTTGGCGAGGCTGCCGGGGGCGGCGAGCACGATGTCGCCGCGCAGCTTGGTGAGGTCACGCAGCGTGGCGGCCAGTGCGTCCTCCAGGCCGGCGGGGGCCTCGGCGTGCAGCGTCATGCGGTCGTTGGCCATTTCCCCCTCGATGACGAGCCGGGCGCGTGTGACGCCGGGGTGGCGCTTGATCAGCTCCGCCACCTGCCCGGCATGCACGAACATGCCGCGCACCTTGGCCGACTGGTCGGCCCGGCCGAGCCAGCCGCGCAGGCGCTGGTTGGTGCGGCCGCAGGGGCTCAAGCCCGGCATGACGGCGGACAGGTCACCCGTGGCAAAGCGGATCAGCGGGTAGCCGCGCGACAGTGTCGTCACGACGACCTCGCCCACCTCGCCGTCCGGCAGCGGGTCGCCGGTGCCGGGGCGCACGATCTCGACGATGACGCCTTCGTCCACCACCAGGCCTTCGCGGGCCGGCGTCTGGTAGGCGATCAGGCCGAGGTCGGCGGTGGCGTAGCACTGGTAGACATCGACCCCGTGCTCGGCGAACCAGGCCACCAGGGCCGGCGGGCAGGCTTCGCCGCTCACCAGCGCCTGCCGCAGGCTCAGCGCGTGGCCCCCTTCGACGGCCTTCTCCAGCAGGATGCGCAGCAGGCTAGGCGTGCCGGCATAGGCCTCGGGGCGCAGGTCCAGCATGGCCTGCACCTGCAGCTCGGTGTTGCCGACACCGCCGGGGAAGCTCGCCGCACCGATCGCGCGCAGGCCCGACTCCATCATGGCGCCGGCGGGTGTCAGGTGGTAGCTGAAGCCGACGTGTGCGAGCTGCCCCGCGCGGATGCCGGCGGCATGCAGCGCCCGGCCGATGCGCCAGGGGTCACCGCCCTCGGCCTCGGGCTCGGGCTCGTACAGCGGCCCCGGAGACTGAAAGACCCGCCGTGGCGCGTCGGCCGCGAATCCACCCAGCCGCAGCGAGCGCCGTGCGGCCTGGGCCGCCGCGAGGCTGCTCTTGCGGGTCAACGGCAGCGTGGCGAGCGCCTCACGGCTGGTTATGGCGCGCGGGTCGAGGCCCGCCAGCAGCTCGGTGTAGGCGGTGCAGGCCGATTGCGCATGAGCGATCTGCGCGGGCAACGCCGCCATCAGCGCGGCTTCGCGCACGGCCGGGTCGCGTGCCTCCAGAGGGTCGAAAAAGTCGCTCACTCGTCATCCTTCCAGCGTGTGAGCCGGCGCTTGATCTCGTCCTGCACCTTGCGCAGCTCGGTGGCCGAGCTCAGCGTGAAGCGGTCCCACTCCGGCGTGCGCGCCGGCCGCCTGGCCAGTTGCACGGCGACGGTCGCGCCGTCCACGGCGAGCTTGAGCACGACGTCGGCGCCGAGCATCCAGCCCTCACTGCGCTCAGCCAGCACGCGCTGGTCGCGGGCGAAGCGTTTCATCGTCTGCAGCGCCGACTCCGCGTTGAACGGCGGTGGGGCGATGTCCCAGGTGTCGTCACTCATGTCAGGGTCCTCATGCCAGCCAGCGCTTGCGGCGCTTGTAGCTTTTCACGTCCTTGAAGCTGCGCCGGCCTTCGCCACCGACGCCGAGGTAGAACTCCTTCACGTCCTCGTTCTCGCGCAGGTCGGCGGCCGAGCCGTCCATCACCACACGGCCGTTCTCGAGGATGTAGCCGTAGTCGGCATAGCGCAGCGCCATGCTGGTGTTCTGCTCGGCGAGCAGGAAGGTCGTGCGCTCCTTGGTGTTGAGGTCGCGCACGATCTCGAACACCTCTTCCACGATCTGTGGCGCCAGGCCCATCGAGGGTTCGTCCAGCAGCACCATCTTCGGGTTCGCCATCAGCGCCCGGCCGATGGCGCACATCTGCTGTTCGCCGCCCGAGGTGTAGGCCGCCTGGCTGGTGCGCCGCGTCTTGAGGCGGGGGAAGTAGGCGTAGACCTTCTCCAGCGTCTGCGCCACGGCGGCACGCCCGTCCTTGCGCGTGTAGGCGCCGGTCATCAGGTTCTCTTCGATGGTCAGGTGGGCGAAGCAGTGCCGACCTTCCATGACCTGCACGACGCCGCGCTCGACCATGCCGGCGGTCGACAGCTTCTCGATGCGCTCGCCGCGCAGTTCAATGCTGCCTTTCGTCACTTCACCGCGCTCGCCCTCGAGCAGGTTGGACACGGCCCGCAACGTCGTCGTCTTGCCGGCGCCGTTGCCGCCGAGCAGGGCCACCACGCCGCCCTCGGGGACCTGGAGGGACACGCCCTTCAGCACGAGGATGACGTGGTTGTAGATGACTTCGATGCCGTTGACGTTGAGGAGGGGGGCTGTCATGGGTGACTGCGCTCCTTGTGGGTGTTGGGGGCTTTTGCGGGGAGCCTTTGCGTTCGTGGCACCGTGCCGGGACGTCGCCCCGGCGGGCGACCTACTTTTGAGCGACCAAAAGTAGGCAAAAGTCGCCCCCCGATCCGCCCGGCCCTTCGGGCTGCCCTGCGCTGCTCAGGCC
>RXJW01000167.1 GCA_003963005.1 Burkholderiales bacterium | reverse complement strand
TCTTCCAGCCGCAGGTCGAGGCGACCACCGGCCAGCTCTCCGGGGCCGAGGCGCTGCTGCGCTGGCGCCACCCGCAGCGCGGGCTGCTCAGCCCGGACAGCTTCATCTTCGTCGCCGAGCGGCACCGCCTGATGCTGGCGCTGGGCGAATGGGTGCTGCGCGAAGCGGCGGCCACGGCGCGGCGCTGGCGCGAGCAGGGGCTCACGAACGGCCTGGGCTCGATGCGCATCGCGGTCAACCTGTCGCGCATGCAGTTCCACCTCGACGGTTTCGGAGACACCGTCCGGCGCGTGCTGGCCGAGACCGGCGCCTCGGGCCAGTGGCTGGAGCTGGAGCTGACGGAGCGCATGCTGATCGACGACATCGAGCATGCGCCCACCACGCTGGCCGCCCTGCGCGCGCAGGGCCTGACCGTGTCGGTGGACGACTTCGGCACCGGCTACACCTCGCTTGCCCACCTGACCGAGCTGCCGCTGGACAAGCTCAAGATCGACCAGAGCTTCGTGGGCCGGCTGCCGGACGATGTCGGCGCGCAGGCCATCACGCGGGCCATCGTGCAGATGGCGGTGGGCCTGGGCCTGACCGTCACGGCCGAGGGCGTGCGCAATGCCGCCCAGTGGGAGCTGCTGGTGAGCTGGGGCTGCCAGCAGTTCCAGGGCGAACTCGTCGGGGCGCCGATGTCCGCGGCTGATTTCGAAGCCTGGGTCAAGGCCCGTTGAACGCATGACGCTGACCGACACGATCCGATCCGAAATTGCGAGTGCCGGGGGCTGGTTGCCCTTCGACCGCTTCATGAACCTGGCGCTGTACGCGCCGGGCCTGGGCTACTACGCGGGCCGGCGGCGCAAGTTCGGGCAGATGCCCGAGGAGGGCTCGGACTTCGTCACGGCGCCGGAGATGTCGCCGTTGTTCGGCCGCGCGCTGGCCCGCCAGATCGCCCAGGCGCTCAAGGCCAGCGGCTGCAGTGACGTGGTGGAGTTCGGTGCGGGCTCGGGGGCGCTCGCGGCGCAGCTGATCGCCGAGCTGGATGCGCTGGGGGCGGGCCTGGCGCGCTACCGCATCGTCGAGCTGTCGGCCGACCTGCGCGAGCGCCAGCGCGAACGCCTGGCGCACTGGGGTGACCGCGTCGAGTGGCTGGACGCGCTGCCGCCCGAACTGGAGGCCGTCGTCATCGGCAACGAGGTGCTGGATGCAATGCCGGTGCAGCTCATCGCCTTCGACGGCCAGACCTGGCGCGAGCGCGGTGTGGTCAGCGCAGGCGAGGGGTTCGCCTTCGAGGACCGCGACAGCCGGCTGCGCCCGCCGCTGGCCGACCCCGGCCACGGCGGCTTCGTGCCAGGCACCGTCACCGAGATCCATCCGCAGGCCGAGGCCTTCGTCGCCACGCTGGCCCGCACGCTCAAGCGCGGCGCGGCCTTCTTCATCGACTACGGCTTCCCCGAGACCGAGTACTACCACCCGCAGCGCCGCGGCGGCACGCTGATGTGCCACCAGGCCCACAAGGCCGATCCCGACCCGCTGGTGGCCGTGGGCGACAAGGACATCACCGCCCACGTCAACTTCACGGGCATTGCCCTGGCCGGGCAGGATGCAGGGTTGGTCGTGCTGGGTTACACCAGCCAGGCGAACTTTCTGCTCAACTGCGGCATCGCCGATCTGTTGCACGGCGCCTCGCTGGGCGAGCGGGCCATGGCCCACCGCCTGCTGGCCGAGCACGAGATGGGCGAGTTGTTCAAGGTGATCGGCTTCGCCCCGCTGCTGGCGCCCTTCGATGCGCTGGGGTTCGAACGCGGAGACCGCTCGCACAAGCTCTGACGGGAGTGTGGCGATGAGGGCGTGGTGGTTGCTGATGCTGTGTGCGCCGGCCTGGGCGCAGGAGCCGCTGGCGGGTCGTGCGCTGGCCGCGACCTGTGCCAACTGCCACGGCACCGACGGACGTGTGGTCGGGCAGGCCATGCCCGCGCTCGCCGGCATGAAAGCCGAGACGCTGCTGGAGCGCCTGACCGACTACCGCAGCGGCCGCCTGCCCGGTACCGTGATGCCTCAGATCACCAAGGGCTACACCGAAGAGCAACTGCGCCTGATCGCCGCCTACTTCGCGGCGCAGTCGCCCGTCACCCGGGCGCGGCCATGATCGCCCGGCGCGACCTGCTCGGGGCCGCGAGCCTCGGCCTGGCCGGCTGCGCGACGACCTCGGCGGCCCGGCCCCGCGTGGTGGTCGTGGGTGGCGGCTTCGGCGGTGCGACCGCGGCCCACTACCTCAAGCGCTGGGGCGGCCCGGCGGTGGACGTGGTGCTGGTGGAGCGCAACGAGGGCTTCATCTCCTGCCCGATGTCCAACCTGGTCATTGCCAGTGCGCGCGAGCCGCTGAGCATCGCCCGCGGCTATGCATCGCTGCAGGCCCGCGGCGTGGAGCGGGTGCGCGGCGAGGTGGTGGGCATCGACCCGGTCGGCCGCACGCTGCGCCTGGCCGACGGTGACCGGCTGCGCTGGGATCGCCTCGTGCTGGCGCCGGGCGTGGACTTTCAGCTCGACGGCACACCGGGCCTGGCTGCCGCGCTGGACAGCGGCCGGGCGGTGCACGCCTGGAAGGCCGGCGCGCAGACCCTGGCGCTGCGCGAGCAGCTGCAGGCCTTGCCCGAAGGCGGCGTCGTGCTGATGAGCATCCCGAAGGCGCCCTACCGCTGCCCGCCCGGGCCCTACGAGCGGGCGTGCCTGGTGGCGAGCTGGCTGCGCCGTCACAAGCCGCGCGCCAAGCTGCTGGTGCTCGACGCCAACCCCGAGATCCAGAGCAAGAAGGCGCTGTTCGAGCGCGCCTTCCGCGAGCACCATGCCGGCGTGCTGACCTACCAGCCCAATGCCGAGCTGAAGGAAGTGGCGGGTGATGTGGCGCGCTTCGAGTTCGAGGACGTCCGGGCCGACGTGTTGAACCTGATCCCGCCGCAACGCGCCGGGGCGCTGGCGCGCGATCTCGCCAACATGAACGGCCGCTGGGTCGGGGTGGACTGGCTGACGATGGAGGCGCAGGCCGCGCCCGGCGTGCACGTCGTCGGCGACGCGCTGTTCTCGGCACCGGGCATGCCCAAGTCGGCCCATCTCGCGAACCAGCAGGCCAAGGTGGCCGCCGCCGCCGTGCTGGCACTGCTGCGCGGTGAGCCGGTCAACCCGGCGCCGGTCGTGATGAACACCTGCTACAGCTTCGTCACGCCCGAGCTGGCGATGCACGTGGCCTCGGTGCACCAGTACGACGCGGCCGAGCGCACGATGAAGGCCGTGCCCGGCGCGGGCGGGCTGTCGGTGGCGGCGAGTGCCGCCGAGGCAGCCTACGCGCTGGGCTGGGCCGAAAACATCTGGGCCGACAGCCTCGCGAGCTGACGCGCGTTACCAGCTGCCCGTGTTGGGCATCGACACCCAGGGCTCGGCCGGTGCCAGGGCGGGGCCGGCCTGCAGCAGCTCGATCGAGATGCCGTCCGGCGAGCGCACGAAGGCCATGCGGCCGTCGCGCGGCGGGCGGTTGATCGTCACGCCGTGCTCCTGCAGCTGGCGGCAGGCGGCGTAGATGTCTTGCACCGCATAGGCCAGGTGGCCGAAGTTGCGCCCGCCGGTGTAGACCTCGGCCTGGCCGTCGGCGTCGGGCCAGTTGTAGGTCAACTCGACTTGCGCGTCCTCGTCGCCCGGGGCGGCCAGGTAGACGAGCGTGAAGCGGCCGGCTTCGTGCTCGGAGCGCTTCACCTCGACCAGGCCGAGGGCGTCGCGGTAGAACTTCATCGACGCGTCCAGGTCATGAACGCGGACCATGGTGTGCAGGTATTTCATGCGGCGCATTCTCGGCGAGCCGGCAAGGGCCGGTGGTCGCCAGGGTTGTGCGGCCGCCTACTGCTTGGCGCCTTCCGTCAGCCGGCGGCTCAGGGACACCGCGTAGGGCGCGGCGCGGGCGGCGAGCATCGGGTCCGGGCCGGCTTCCACGCCCTTGGGCAGCGTGAGCGGGTTGTAGGTGATCGCCAGGCAGGCCCCTGTCGCGTCCGGGGCCACGGACTTGATCGTGAGCCGGCCCAGCGTGACCTTCTTGCGCTCCTCGGGCAGCGGCGTCACGGCGCTGTCGAGCCGGTCGCCGGCCTCGGCCAGCTGCAGCTTGAAGTCGAAGGCCACGTTGCCTGCCGCCACGCGCTGGCGCAGCTCGTCGATCAGGAAGTCAGGCCCTTTCGCCTTGGCCTCGTCGTCGCTCAGGCCCTGGGTGCCGCCCACGGGCTCGAAGATCCACTTGCCGAATTGCTTCTTGCCCTTGGCATCGACGAAGCCGAAGGCGTGCACCCCCCAGTAGTTGACGGCGCCGTAGCTGGCCGGCACCGGCTGGCTGGCCAGGTACTTGCCCTGCAGCAGCACCTCGGGGTTGGCATCGGCGAAGGCCTTGACCTTCTCGGGGTTGGGCTTCTTGGTCTCGGGGTCGGGCGTGAGGGATTCGAGCCGGCCCAGGAACTGCTCCGGCGTGGCCGCGCCGAACACGGGGGCCGAGATGTTGCCCATCTGCCAGACCTCGCCCTTGGGCAGGTTGAACTGCAGCGCCAGGTTGCGCTGGCTGCGCGCGTTGTCCGGTGCCTTGGGGTTGCCGCCGCCCACCGAGAAGCGGGCGATGACGGGCACCGGCTTGCCGTTGAAGGCCGAGGCGGTCGACAGCGCACGGCCTTCGGCGCTGCCGACGAACTCCGCCATCGCGCAGACGCCCTTGGCACCCGAGCGGCGGTAGCCCTCGAACTTGCCGCCCACGGCTTCCTGGGCGTCGACCAGCTTGTTGGGGTCGACCTGCGCCAGGGCGGAGGTGCTGAGCGCAGCGGTGGCCAGCATCAGGCCAAAGGCGTGAGAGTTCATGCGGGCGTCCTTGGGGTTGGGGGGCGGGGAACTGCTCAGGCTACGCAGGCCGTGGTCATTCGGATGCAATACCCGATCGACTCCGTCGGCACGGATGCGGCGAACCTGTCCAGGCGCGCGCCAGCGCCGCCGCCCCTCCAACGACACCCGCGGAACCGGCTTTGCCGGGCCGCTGGGTGTGCCCCCTTGAGGGGCCGGCGAAGCCGGTAGGGGGTGGTCTAGCCCGGATATCTCGCGAGGCCGGCCCGTTCTGACCTGCAAGACCGATGAACGCCGTGATCTCGCCGTTCAACGCGATATCCACTTTGGTTTCACGGGCCTACGCGGGCTTGCGCGGCGCCATGCTTGTGGGCTGCACCTCAACTCCTCGCCAATGCCTATGGGCATTGGCTGCGGCCGTCTCGGTGCATCCCCCGGCGCCTGGCATCCGCGCAATTCCCGCGTGCCTCGCGAGATATCCGGGCTAGTAGTCCAGCCACTCCATCGGCGCGACCAGCGCGCCGCCGCGGATGCGCTCCAGCGTGCCGGTCAGCACCTCGATGTTGTTGTCGAAGCTGCCGTGGCTGGCGTCGATCTGGTCGCCGGCCTTGGTCACGCGCACCTTGGGCGAGCTGACCCGCTGCAGCAGTTCGCCGCCCGGCCAGCGCTTGAGCCACGCGGCGACGTCGGCATTCGGCGGGTTGGCCCATTGGTCGTCGATCCAGGCGGGGTCGGGCTTGACCAGGGCGCGCTCCATGCCGAGCAGCGGCTGCTTGCGCACGTCGTCCAGCGCGCGCGAGACGAGGTAGAGCAGCGACTTGCCGTAGATCGCGTGCTGCGCGTCGGGCAGACCGTCGGCGCGTTCGTTCGCATCGGTCAGCACGTGCAGCCGCAGGGTCTTGAGGGAGAGCACGCCGGCGTCCTGGGCGGCGCCGTAGTGCTGCACGGCGAAGCCGCTGGAGCAGGCGGCGGCGTACAACTCGCAGCTCGACACTTGGACCACGTCCTGGCCGCCGAGCCGGCCGAGCAGGTGGCCCAGCAGGATGGAGCCGGCGGAGTGGCCGACGAGATGCAGTTCGAGCGTCTTGCCGGACTTCGCCAGGCCGTCGCGCAGTTCGCGCAGCAGCCGGGCGGTCAGGTCGAGCACGTGGTCAGGCGTCGCGCCGCCCTCCGCGTTCTCGCGCATCTCGCTCCAGATGCCACGGGCGAACTGCCGGCCCACGGCCTCGATGGCGCGGTCCTTGGCCTCGCCGGCAGCGTCGCGCAGCTTGTCGCGCCACCCCTCGCTGCGATCACCTTCGACGATGCGATGGGCCAGGTCTGCCACCATGTCCAGCAGCGTCTCGCCGGGCCCGGTCTTCCAGGTGAAGAAAAGCGGGTAGATGTCGTTGGCCAGGAAATAGGGCGCCAGCACCCGGATGCGCTGGATGGACGACGACTCGTCGTTCAGGCCGCCGTGGGCGTAGATCGCCAGCTTGACGGTCTTGCCCTTGGCGGCCTTGAACCACGCCGTCGGCCGCTCGACGACGATCTCGCGCGCCAGGCCGATGCGGTCGTGCCGGGCGCGGGTGAAGTCGGTCGCCATCAACTGGCCGTCGTTGCCCGAGACCAGGGTGTGCGTGTAGGCCTCGTCGGTGCGCAGGGGCTGGTAGGGCTTGTGCGCGAAGACGTGATTGAACGGCCAGGGGTCGTCCCGCGGGTTGTCGTCCACGTGCAGCGTGGCGCCCACGTCGGTCAGGCCGCGGCCCGCCATCACGCGAAAGCCGCTTGCGGCCCGCGTGGCCGTCGCGGTCTTGGCGGTCTTGGTGCCCTTGTCCGCTTTGGCCTGGGCCGCCTCGCGGCGCTTGAGGTCCGACAGATCCTGCGGCACCCCCAAAGCCACGGCCCAGGCGTCGGTGCCATTGGTGACCCAGTCTTCGTAGCTCAGGATCGCAAAGCCGCTGGCACCCCAGTCGGTGCCCCAGCTGTTCTGGACGACGAAGCCGTGCTCGTTGTAGCCGACCAGCGCGAAGGAATGCCCGCCCGTCTTCTTGGCCATGCGCTCGATGCGCGGCAGCTTGTCGTGGCTGGCGGGCATCGGCGAGGCATCGAGCGTCCAGCCGTCATGCACGTCCGCCGAGACGTAGACCGCACCGATCTCGTAGATCGCCGCCTGCATGTCGACGACGCTGCGTTTGTCGACGCGGTAGTACACGCCCAGCGCCCGGGTGGTGGCGTCTTCGTCCCACCCCGGCTTGGGGCGCTCGAACACGCCATTGCCGTCGCGATCCAGCGGATAGGGCCAGAGCTCGGCCGAGCAGACGCCGTGCTTGTGCCAGCCTTTCAGCGCGCCGCGGCAGGAGGAGCCTTCGTAGTCCTGGCCCGGCCACTCGTCATAAAGCTTGGCCAGTTCGTAGAACATGCGCGGGCTCACCAGCGGCGGCAGGCTGCGGCCGCGCGGCGCGGCCAGGTGCCGCAGCCAGTACAGGTAGTTGGTGACGCAGGCCAGGCCAAAGCCGGTGCAGGCGCCTTCATTGCCCTGGTTGAGGATGCGGCCGGCCTTGACGTAGGCGGGCAGCAGGCGCTTGAGGTCGCTGTCCATCGGCCAGCGCGGCGGCAGCGAGCGCAGCGGGGAGCGGTAGACGAGGTCGCGCAGATCGAGCCGGTCGGGACGGGCATCGAGCTTGGGGGGCGTCACGACGGGGGCGGCCGTCTTCTTGGCATTCTTCGCGGTCTTGGTGGCCATGCGTGTCTCCTGGAGCAGCGGCGGATGATGGCCGGCGCCTGGCCCGCCGGCAAGCCTGCGTGCGAGACTCATCCTCATGATGAAGGTAGGCATCGTCGGCCTGGGGGCCATCGGCGGCTGGTTGGCCGCGCATCTGCAACGGACCGAGGGCGTGCGCGTGAGCGCGCTGGCCCGCGGCGACACGCTCGCGGCGGTGCGCGCGCACGGTCTGCGCCTGGACATCGGTGGCGAGACCTGGTGCGCCCCGCTCGACGCGAGCGATGACCCGGCGGCACTGGGCGAGCAGGACCTCGTCATCCTCGCCGTGAAGGGGCCCGCCGTCGCCGCGGTGGCGGCGCAGGTCGCGGCGCTGTGCGGGCCGCAGACGCGGGTGCTGACCGCCCTCAACGGCCTGCCCTGGTGGTTCACCGCCGGGTTGCCGGTGCCGGGGCTGCAGCTTGCCTGCGTCGATCCCGACGGCCACATCGCCGCACGGCTGCCGCCCGAGCGCGTGATCGGCTGTGTGGTGCATGCCAGCTGCGCACTGCGCGAGCCGGGCTGGGTGCGGCATGTGATGGGCCACGGGCTGCTGCTGGGCGAGGCGGCGGGCGGCGACAGCGCCTCGCTGCAGGACACCACGTCGCTGCTGGCCCGCGCCGGCTTCGCGGCCAAGGCGGTGGACAGCATCCAGCGCGAGGTCTTCTACAAGCTCTGGGGCAACATGACCACCAACCCGGTGTCGGCCCTCACGCGGGCGACGACCGACCGCATCCTGGCCGACCCGCTGGTGTGCGACTTCACGACGGCCATCATGCGCGAGGCTGCTGTCATCGGCGAGCGCGTGGGCTGCCCGATCAGCCAGACGCCGCAGGATCGCCATGCCATCACGCGCTCGCTCGGGGCCTTCAAGACCTCGATGCTGCAGGACATCGAGGCCGGGCGGCCGATCGAGACCGACGCGCTGCTCGCCGCACCGCGCGAGCTGGCGCAGCAGGTGGGTGTGCCCACGCCGATGCTCGATGCCCTGCTGGGGTTGACGCGGCTGATGGACGGATGCCGTGATCCCGCCTGACGACATCTCACCCCCATTGTTGTGGGTGACGTGATCCCACGTGCTGGGCATGCTGGATCGACATGTCGTTTTGCAGGGAGAAGGAACAATGGTGTTTGCAAATGGCAGCCCCGCTGCGTCAGGGCTTTTGCGCGTGGCGCGCGGGGTGTTGGCTATCTGCTTGCTGACCCTTGCAAGATCGACGCTTGCGCAGGCGACGCCCGCTGAAGTCGACGACAAGCGAGGTAAATTCGTTCAGGCTGGCACTGCATTGGCAGAGGCCAAGCGCAACCTGGCGGAGGTCCGGCGCGCCCATGAGGCTGCTGAGAACGCGTTCGACGAGGCAGCACAGGCGGGGAGCACAGACTTGCAGAGTCATGCCCAGCGGCTGCGCAGGGCTGCATTGGATGTCGACGTGGCCCAGGTTGCGGTCGACGCTGCTTCAGCGCGCAAGGATGACGCCCGCCAGGCGCTGTACGCGGTATTGATCGGCAAGCCTGCTGATCGGCAAACGCAGCGCAACATCGCGCTACAGGCACGCCGCTCAGGCAAACCTAGCGATGCGGAATCCCAAATGCTTGCCGATGCCGCAAAGGCACAGGACATGGTGGCCGACATCAAGGAGAAATCGGCCGCGGCGTTCAAGCTGACCGACGAAGGCAGCGCGCTGGCGCTATCGCTCGCCATTGATCGGCTGAAGGCTTCCGAGAGTGACCCCAAAGACAAGCGCAACGCCCTGCTTGCTTTGCAGGACGCTGCTGCGGGCCGTTTGGCGGCACAGAATTCCTATGCCCTGCGCGACGGCGCGCAAAAGCTAGGCAATCTGGTCATGGATCAGGCATCCCGGCTGGCTGAGTGCCGTTTGAACAGCGACAGCCCCGAGTGTCAGGACCTGAGAGCCGATGGGCAACAGTTGGTTGACGAACTCAAGCGACGCAGTGAGCGTGCGGCGGCAGAACAGAAAGCTGCCAAGCTGGCGAAGTTCACGGTGCAGGCCCGGGAGCTGAGCAACGACGAGCGCGAGCAGCGCGCAGCGCTCGCCTATCTTCAATTGGTGGACCGCAATCCCAACGCAGGCTGGCAGTTCGGCGGCGAGGCTGCCACGCTGACCGCTGGGGCCGACGGCGCGCTCGCGTCGATCCGCTTCAGCTTGAAGCGGTTTGAAAGGACGTGGGAGAACGACACCACACTGACCTTGTCGGCCCCGCTCTCCGACGAGGGACGGACCCGTCTGCTGTCCAGTGCAAGCGCTGACAGGCCGAAGGAAACGACAGCCCGTGTCGAGACGATCGTGATGCGCAATCTGAATCCGAGCACAAATATGCTGGGCAACTACAACCAGCTGGGTGCCTTTGCGCAGGTCAGTCGCCAGCGATTTGATGTGGCCGACAAGGGTGACCTCAACGCAGATCCGCGGCGGGAATCGCGAACCGCCTTTTCCGCCGGGCTCAGCAACCTGTTCGGATTCAGTTCAGCGTCGGATGAGGACGCGGTCAGCGCGGTGCACCGTTTGGGCTTCGAAGTGCGCCGTAGCTACAAAGCTGGCCCGGAAACAGTTCGGTGCGCGGCGCAGCCTGTTCCGGGTGAAACCACGCTGAGCTGTGCGGCGGGGGCATTCGATCCCGTCAAGGGCGAGTGGAAGCGGGTTCTGAACTATCGCTACCGCAAGGAATTCGGCAATCGAATCGCGATCGCCCCGGCCCTTGCCTACGAGCAATCGACGCGGACGAAGTCTTACGACCTGCCCATCTATTTGTTGCAGGGCAGCGGGGACGATCAAAGCAAGTTCACGGCGGGCGTTGCGTACCGCCGCGTCAGCGCGCCGGGCAAGGAGACCGCAAGTGGGTGGGAGCTCTTTGTCAGCTCGCCGCTTGCCCTGTTTGGCCCCTGATCCTTGCCCAGCGCTCGTGGTCCCGCCAGCGGCCGCCGATCTTCAGGTACCTGGGCGAGAAGCCCTCGCGCTCGAAGCCGCAGCGGCGGGCCAGCGCGAGGGAGGCGGTGTTGGTGGGCTGGATGTTGGCCTCCAGCCGGTGCAATCGCAGCGCGCTGAACGCGTGGCGCACGACGGCGTTCAGGCCGGCGGTCATCAGGCCGCGGCCCTCGAAGCCGGTGAAGGCGTAGTAGCCCAGGTAGCCGCTGCAGAAGGCGCCCATCACGATGTTGGTGAGGTGGATGGCGCCGGCCAGGTCGCCGGCGTCGGTCTCGACGACGAAGCCGTGGTGGGCCCGGCCGTCAAAGCGCGCCAGGTGGCGGGCGAAAGCGTCGGCATCGCAGGGCGCGGTGACCCAGGGTTGGTGCAGGCGCCGGCTGGCCCGGGCGGCGGCCGTGAAGGCGGCTTCGTCGCCGGGTGTGACCGGCCGGATCCGCACCATCAGCGGCCCAGCGGCGAGATGCCCAGCCAGGCGGCATGCGCCCAGAACGCGAAGAAGGCCCAGAACGCCGCGCCGAGGAGCACCGTGCCTACGGTGCCGGCCAGCGTGCCGGCTGCGGCCGCAGGTGCCGGGCGGCGCCGTGCGGCGCGGAATACGACGATGGCCCACACCAGGAAGCTGCCGAACAGCATCACGTCGGCCAGCGTGTTGTTGGCGATCAGGTGGGCGAAGGCCCAGGTCTTCACGGCCAGCGTCATCGGGTGCTGCAGCTTGGCCTTCAGGTGGTTGCGCGGCACATAGGCCGCCGCCAGCAGCACCATCGCCACCAGCATCAGCGCCGCGGCGCCATGGTTCATGCCGCGGATGGCTGGCCACAGGACCACCGGTTGCTGTCGAGCGAGGTGGTAGCCCCACAGGATCAGCGAGAAGCCGATCAGGGAGATCACCGTGTACAGGCCCTTCCAGCCCTTCTCGCCCAGCCGGGCGATCATGGCTTGGCGCCAGCGGGGCGTCATGGCTTGGGTCAGGTGGATACCGAGGAAGAGCGCGAGGCCGAGGGCCAACCAGGTCATGTCGTGAATCTCCGTGAGGCTCAAGTCTGTCGATCGACGCGCAGGGCGAGCACGACCGAGCTGTTGGTACGCAGCACGCCCTCGATCTCGCCGATCTCGTCGAGCAGCGCGTCCAGGCGAGCCGTAGTGTCGGCCCGCAGCAGCGCCATGTAATCGAACTCACCACTCACGGAAGCCAACTGGCGCAGCTCCGGCAGTTCTGATAGGCGCTTGACCACCTCGCGGCCGGCCTTGGGGCTGACCGTGATGCCGACAAAGGCCTGCACGCTGCGCCCGGCCTCGTCGCCACCCAGGCGTGCGGTGTAGCCGACGATGCGGCCGCTGGCTTCCAGCCTCGACAGCCGCGCCACCACGGTCGTGCGGGCCACGCCGAGCTTGCGTGCCAGCGTGGCCGTGCTCTCGCGGGCATTGGCCTGGAGCAGCAGGATCAGGCGCCTGTCGAGGTCGTCCGGCGGGGTGCTGGGGTTTACCCGTGAATCATCCATAACGACGAATCATCGCGACGAAACGGCGAAACCGCAATTTGTTTCGTCGGAAGTGTGCTTTCTTTCGTCAGGGCTCCTGCCTAGAGTGCGCGCCAGTCCCTCAGACCTACCTGGAGCACCCCATGAAGATCGCCCTCCTCGGCGCCGGCCACATCGGCCAGACCATCGCCCGCCTGCTGCACGCCACCGGCGACTACCAGGTCACCGTGCTGGACAAGAACCCCGGCTACCTGAAGGTGCTGGCCGACGAGGGCATTGCCACCGCCGAGGTGGACAGCGACAACCGCGGCGCGCTCGCCGCCCAGCTGCGCGGCAAGGACGCCGTCGTGAACGCGCTGCCCTACCACCTGGCCATCACCGCCGCCGAACTGGCGCTGGAGTGCGGCTGCCACTACTTCGACCTGACCGAAGACGTCGCCGCCACCAAGGCCATCAAGAAGATGGCCGAAGGCGCCCGTACCGCCTTCATGCCGCAGTGCGGCCTGGCCCCGGGCTTCATCGGCATCGTCGCCCACCACCTGGCCAGCGGCTTCGACACCGTGCGCGACGTGCAGATGCGCGTCGGCGCGCTGCCCGCCTTCCCGACCAATGCGCTGAAGTACAACCTGACCTGGTCGGTCGACGGCCTGATCAATGAGTACTGCCACCCCTGCGAAGCCATCCACGAGGGCGAGACCATCGCTGCGCTGCCGCTGGAGGGCCTGGAACACTTCAGCCTGGACGGCACCGAGTACGAGGCCTTCAACACCTCCGGCGGCCTGGGCACGCTGTGCGAGACCTGGGCGGGCAAGGTCCGCAACCTCGACTACAAGACAGTGCGCTACCCCGGCCACCGCGACCTGATGCAGTTCCTGCTGGGCGACCTGGGCCTGAAGGGCGACCAGGAAAACCTCAAGGGCATCATGCGCAAGAGCATGCCGGCCACGATGCAGGACGTGGTGCTGGTGTTCGTAACCGTCTCGGGCATGAAGAACGGCGTGCTGCTGCAGGAAGTCTTCGCCCGCAAGATCTTCGCCACCCGCGACGGCGCCCAGCCGCTGTCGGCCATCCAGATCACGACGGCGGCCGGCATCTGCGCCGCGGTGGACCTGTTCCGCGAAGGCAAGCTGCCGCAGAAGGGCTTCGTGCGCCAGGAGCAGGTCGCGCTGCCCGACTTCCTCGCCAACCGCTTCGGCTCCGCCTACCAGCAAAGCCGCCAAGTGGAATCGATCTCGTGACCCACCCCGTACCGGCTTCGCCGGCCCCCTCAAGGGGGCGCTGCCGTCGGGCCGGCCGAGCCGGACCCGCGCCAGCCGCTGGATGAGACGGGCGGCGCACGCCGCCCGTCGCCCATGCCGATCGTTCGCGAGAATCCACACATGAAGAACCGCACCCACACCTTGCTCGCCGCCCTCGGCGTCCATCTGCCGGCCTCCGGCGACCTCACCGTGCGCTCGCCGATCGACGGCGGCGTGCTGGCGCAGATTCCCACCGCCTCGCGCGGCGACATGCAGGCCGCCATCGGCCGTGCGCACGAAGCCTTCAAGGCGTGGCGCATCGTGCCCGCCCCGAAGCGCGGCGAGCTGGTGCGCCTGTTCGGTGAGGAGCTGCGCGCCCACAAGGCGGAACTGGCCGAACTGGTGTCGATCGAGGCCGGTAAGGTCACGAGCGAGGGCCTGGGCGAAGTCCAGGAAATGATCGACATCTGCGAGTTCGCGGTCGGCCTGAGCCGCCAACTGCACGGCCTGACGATCGCCAGCGAACGCCCGGGGCACCGCATGATGGAGCAGTGGCTGCCGCTGGGCGTGGTGGGCATCATTTCGGCCTTCAACTTCCCCGTGGCCGTGTGGGCCTGGAACTCGGCGCTGGCGCTCGTCTGCGGCGACAGCTGTGTGTGGAAGCCCTCCGAGAAGACGCCTCTGACCGCGCTGGCCACGCAGGCGCTGTTCGAGCGCGCGCTCACGGCCTACCGCGCGGCTGGCCATGCGGCGCCTGACGGCCTGTCCGAGCTGATCATCGGCCGGGCCGACGTGGGCGAAGCGATGGTGGACGACACCCGCGTGGCGCTCGTGTCGGCCACCGGCTCGACCCGCATGGGCCGGGCCGTGGGCCCGCGCGTGGCGGCGCGCTTCGGCCGTTGCCTGCTGGAACTCGGCGGCAACAACGCCATCATCGTGACGCCCAGCGCCGACCTCGACCTGGCCGTGCGCGGCATCCTGTTCGGCGCCTACGGCACGGCCGGCCAGCGTTGCACGACGACGCGCCGGGTCATCGTTCACGAGAGCATCCATGACGCCCTGGTCGAGCGGCTCGACCGCGCCCGTGCGCAGCTGCCCATCGGTTCGCCCGTCGAGCCCGGCACGCTGATCGGCCCGCTGATCGACGCGCAGGCGTTCGATGCAATGCAGTCGGCGCTGAATGCGGCCCGCGAGCAAGGTGGCCAGGTCAGCGGCGGCGAGCGTGCGCTGGCGGACCGCTTCCCCGAGGCTTACTACGCCGTGCCGGCACTGGTGCGCATGCCCGCCCAGACGGAGGTCGTCTGCCACGAGACCTTTGCGCCCATCCTGTACACGCTCAAGTACAAGTCGCTCGATGAGGCCATCGCGCTGCAGAACGGTGTGCCGCAGGGCCTGTCCAGCGCGATCTTCACGACCGACCTGCGCGAGGCCGAGGCCTTCATGAGCGCGGCCGGCAGCGACTGCGGCATTGCCAACGTCAACATCGGCACCTCAGGTGCGGAGATCGGCGGCGCGTTCGGTGGCGAGAAGGAAACCGGCGGCGGCCGTGAGAGCGGTTCGGACGCCTGGAAGGCCTACATGCGCCGCACGACCAACACCGTGAACTACTCCAGCGAGCTGCCGCTGGCGCAGGGCGTGAAGTTCGACATTTGACCCACCCCGTACCGGCTGCGCCGGCCCGCCAAGGGGGGCGCTGCCGACGGCCCGGCGGAGCCGGTTCCGTGGCAGCCGCTGGGTCGCCGGTCGTCGTGCACTCCGGATTGTTGGGAAGGCCCCTAAAACAGGCTATACTGGGCGGCTCCTGAAAGCCCAGGTGGCGGAATTGGTAGACGCACTAGTTTCAGGTACTAGCGGGTAACTCCGTGGAGGTTCGAGTCCTCTCCTGGGCACCAAACTAAGCGAAAGGCCAGCACGCAAGTGCTGGCCTTTTTGCTTTGTTGCCCAGGAGAGGACTCGAAAGGCGCGTCACCGCGGACCGAGGGCAGGCCCAGCGGCCTGCACGACGCCGCGGTGAAGGTGAAGCGCATACAGGCGCTTCACCGGCCGCCGGGCCCGCGGGACGTGGGCGAGTCCCCGGCGGTGCGCCCTCGATGGGCGCGCCGTCGTGTCGGGCCTCAAACTGAGCCCGCAGCCTTGCCTGAAAGCCAGGCCTGCTCAAACTCCCCCGCCGAAACCCCCCTCCCAAACCACCACCCCTGCCCCCAGTCGCAGCCCATCGCCTGCAGCGCGAGCATCTGCGCCTCCGTCTCGATGCCCTCAGCCACGACCTGCATGCCGAGTTCGTGCGCCATCGTCACGATCGCCCGGCACAGCGCCAGCGCCTTGCCGCCGGCTTCCAGCCCGGCCACGAAGCTGCGGTCGATCTTCACGGTGTCGATCTCGTGGTGCTGCAGATAACTCAGCGATGAGTAGCCCGTGCCGAAGTCGTCGAGGGAGATCGACATGCCCGCGGCCCTCAGCGCGCGCAGTCGAGCGGCCACGGCCTCATCCCGCTCCAGCAGCAGGCCTTCGGTGATTTCCACCGCCAGCGCATCGCCCGCCAGCCCAATGTCCTGCAGGTGCTGCACCCAGTCCGGCCGCAGCCGGTGGCTGCGCTCGCTGAGGAACTGCACGGGGGACTTGTTGATCCCGATCTGGAAGCCCGCGTGCCCTGCCGTCCGCCACGCCTGGGCCTGCGCAGCGGCTTCGCGGAACACCCAGTCGCCGATGTCCACGATGAGCCCACTCGTCTCGGCCAGCGGGATGAACTGCGCGGGGCTCACGTCGCCCAGCTTCGGATGCGTCCAGCGCAGCAGGGCTTCGGCCTTGCGCGGCGGCGCCTTCGGGTCCCGCAGCGACAGGATCGGCTGGTAGACCAGGCTGAATTGCTGCTGCGGCAGGGCCTCGCGCAGCTCCACCGCAAGCCGCGCGCGGCGCTGCGCGGCCTCGTGCAACTCCGGCGTGAACAGCCGCATGCGGTTGCGACCGGCGCCCTTGGCTTCGTACAGGGCCTGGTCGGCATGCTTGAACAGCGCCTCGATCTCCACGCCATCGCGCGGTGCCAGGCTCACCCCGATGCTGGCCGAGACGTAGACCCGCTCGCCGCCGACCCCGAAGGCCGTGGAGAGCGTATCCAGCAACCGGGGGCCGACATCCTCTGCCGCGGCGGCCGCATCGGGCGCCACCAGCAACACCGTGAATTCATCGCCGCCCATCCGCGCGACGATGCCGCTCGCGGGCATGCAGGCCTGCAGTCGCTGCGCGACCTGCCCGAGCAGCGCGTCGCCGACATCGTGACCGAGCGAGTCGTTGACCTCCTTGAAGTGGTCGAGGTCGACGAACATCACCGCCAGCTCGTCGCCATGCACCGCCCGCTGAGCCAGCGCGCGGTCGATGCGCTCGCGCAGCGCCCGGCGGTTGGGCAGGCCGGTCAGCGTGTCCAGGCGGGCCTGCTGCCAGGCGACGGCCTCCTGGCGCTTGCGCTCGGTGATGTCGGTGTGCGTGCCCACCATGCGCAGTGGCCGGCCGTCGGCGTCCCGCGCGATGACCATGCCGCGACTCAGCACCCACTTCCAGGAGCCGTCCTTCGCGAGCACGCGGTGCTCGTTGCGGTACATCGCCGTGCGGCCGGCGAAATGATCTTCGCGGTCGCGTGCCATCTGCGCGAGATCGTCGGGGTGGGTGCGCTTGTCGAAGGCTTCCGGGGTGGCGTCCACATCGCCAGGCTCGAAGCCGTACAGGCGCAGGTAGCGGTCGGAGAAGTACTCGGTGCCCTGCTGCACATGCCAGTCCCACACGCCGTCGCCGCTGCTCTCCAGCGCCAGCTTCCAGACCTCGTCGGCCGCGCGCCGCGCGCCGATGTCGACATGCGTGCCCAGCCACAGCGGCGAGTCAGGCAGGCGGTGTGCCTGGGCCAGCACCCATTGCCGGCCGAGCCGGTACTCCATCTCGAAGCGGCCGCTGGCCTGGGCCTCGGCCCAGCGCTGTGCGAACACGTCGCGGTCGTCGGCGTGCAGCCAGTTCACCAGGGGCGAGGGCAGGGCGGGGCGGTTCAGCGCTTCGGCCAGCCGCGCGTTCATCCACAGCAGGCGCCCCTGGGCGTCGGCCTTCCACACCTGCTGGGGCAGGGCGTCGAGCACGGTGGAAAACTGCACGTTGGAAGGCATGGGCGATGGCTACGGGACTTTGCGGGACTGTATGCCTCTCGCAATAGGCCACAATCGCGGCCGCCCGAGCCGTTCGGGCGCGTTATTTCGCGAGACCCCCCGCATGAACAAGACCGATCTGATCGAACACCTGGCCGCCAAGCACGAACTGAGCAAGGCCGAAGCCGGCCGCATCCTGGAGACCCTGCTGGACGCCGTCGTCACCACCGTCAAAAAGGGTGGCGCCGTGTCGATCCCGGGCTTCGGCTCCTTCAAGCAGCACGCCCGTGCCGCCCGCAACGGCGTGAACCCCAGCACCGGCGCCAAGATCAAGATCGCCGCTGCCAAGCTGCCGAAGTTCACCCCGGGTGCCGGCTTCAAGGCTGCCGTCGATCCCAAGGCCGCTGCCAAGAAGGCGGCTGCCAAGCCCGCTGCCAAGCCGGCCGCCAAGGCCAAGAAGAAGTAAGTTCTTCTGCCCATGGTGCGACCCTGTCACCGTATTCGGGCCGATCGCTGGGCCGCCATGGGCCAGAGTCCCATGGCGTTCCGTAGGCACAAGCAGTCCGCAGGGACTGCTTGCGTCCGACTCCACCTCGCCGAGCCGGCCCGCGTAGGCGATCTGCTTGACGGTCAATCCGGCAAGCATCGCCGTCCCCTCGGGGGACCGGCCAAGGTACGCCTTGGACGAGGGACACCATGAGCTCGCGCGGCGCCAGCCCCACGATCGTTGACGTGGCCCGTGAAGCGGGCGTGTCGATCAAGACGGTGTCGCGCGTGCTCAACCATGAGCCCGGTGTGCATGAAAGCACCCGGGAGCAGGTGCTCAAGGTCGTCGAGGCCTTGCGCTACCGGCCCAAGCAGTCGGCCCGCAGCCTGGCCGGCGGTCGGTCCTTCCTGATCGGCCTGCTCTATTACGACCCCAGCGCGATCTTCGTCGGCAGCGTGCAGCAAGGTGCCACGCTGCGCTGCCGTGAGCTGGGTTATCACCTCGTCGTCGAGTCGCTGCACAACGATGCGCCCGACCTGCGTCAACAGATCGACCGCATGGTGCTTGCGCTGCGGCCCGACGGCATGATCCTGACGCCGCCGTTGTGCGACAACCCCGAGGTGCTGGCGGCGCTGCGCGAGAGTGGCACGCCCTGCGTGTTGATGTCGCCCGAGCGCGACCTGCGTGGCGTGCCCTCCGTGCGCATGGACGACGTCCACGCCGCCGAGGAAATCACCAACCTGCTGCTCAGCCTCGGGCACCAGCGCATCGCCTTCATCAAGGGCCCGCCTGACCAATCGGCCAGCGGGCTGCGCTACCAGGGCTTCGTGAACGCGCTGCGTGCGCACGGCCTGGAGCCGGACCCCGAACTGATCCAGCCGGGTCAGTTCACGTTCGCCAGCGGCCGCGATGCGGCCCACCAACTGCTGAGCCGCCGTCAGCGCCCGACTGCCGTGTTTGCCAGCAACGACGACATGGCGCTGGGCGTGCTCGCCGCGGCGCAGCGCCTGGGGCTGTCGGTGCCGGGTGAACTCTCGGTCGCCGGCTTCGACGACTCCCCCACGGCCGCACTCGTCTGGCCGCCCCTCACGACCGTCCGCCAGCCGGTGGCGGAGATGGCGCGCGCCGCGGTCGAGATGCTGGTGGCCGTGCAGCGCCCGGACATGACCGCGCCCGAGGACGAGGCCGACCTGCACAAGGTGCTGCCTCACGAGCTGGTCGTGCGCGACTCCACCCGCGCCTGCTGACCGGCGCCCGCTGACCGGCGCCCCGCGCCGCTGCTTCTGCCCTCCAACAGCCTGCCGGCCCCGGTTCGGCGCTGATTGACAGCGTTGTCTATCGCCGGCAAGATGCCTGGATTGGGTCGGCCCCGCAGTGCACCGGCACCAACGGTGGGGCGCCGCTGCCGGGGCCTGCCGCGTTACCGGCGTCGCGGTCGCAGCCGCAACGCTCCCGTCCCTTGCTTTCGGCCGCTGTGCGGCCCGCGCCTTCGCCATGAACCTGTCCGACCCCACGCACATCGACCCCGCCGCCCTGGCCGCTGCCTTCCCGCCTGACTTCCTCTGGGGCGTGGCCACGAGTGCCGCCCAGATCGAAGGCGCGGCCTTCGAGGACGGCAAGGGGCCGTCGATCTGGGACGCCTTCTGCCGCGAACCCGGTCGCATCAAGGACGGCTCCGACATCGACGTCGCCTGCGACCACTATCACCGCTTTCGCGAGGACGTGGCGCTGATGAAGGGCCTGGGCCTGGACTGCTACCGCTTCAGCTTTGCCTGGCCGCGCGTCCAGCCCCTGGGGCGTGGCGCCTGGAACGAGGCCGGCTTCGCGTTCTACGACCGGCTCATCGACAGCCTGCTCGAAGCCGGCCTCCAGCCCCACGCCACGCTCTATCACTGGGACCTCCCGCAGGCGCTGGACGAGTCGATCGGCGGCTGGCTGTCCCGCGACGTGGTCGGCCATTTCGCCGACTACGCAGCCGAGGTGGCGCGCCGATTCGGCGACCGCCTGGCCAGCATCGCGACCCACAACGAACCGTGGTGCACCGCGACGCTCGGTTATGAAACCGCGCAGTTCGCCCCGGGCCACACCAGCCGGGCGGAGAGCCTGCAGGTGGCGCACCACCTGATGCTGTCGCACGGTGCCGCCATCCAGGCGATGCGCGCGCTGACCCGCACGAAACTGGGCATCGTGCTCAACCACACGCCGTCCTTCCCGGCCACGCCGAACGAGGCGGATCGCCGTGCCGCCCGCATCGACGATGGTCTCAACGTGCGCTGGTACATGGACCCGATCTTCCGCGGCGCCTATCCGGCGGACGCGCTGGCCCACGTCGGTGCGGACGCCCCCTTCGTCGCCGCCGGGGACCTGGACCTGATCCGTCAGCCGCTGGACTTCCTGGGCATCAACTTCTACACCCGCAGTCTCTTCAACGCCGAGGGCAAGACGGTGACCGGCCCGGGCAAGCGCGGTTTCACCGACATGGGCTGGGAGATCGTGCCCGAGGTGTTCGCCCAGCATCTGGTGCGCCTGGCGCGCGAGTACAACCCGCCGCCGATGTTCATCACCGAAAACGGCATGGCCAATCCCGACCGCGTGGTGGACGGCCGCGTGACCGACCAGGCCCGCATCGCCTACCTCTCCAGTCACCTGCAAGCGCTGTCAACCGCCATGAGCCTGGGGGCGGACGTGCGCGGCTACTTCTACTGGAGCCTGCTGGACAACTTCGAGTGGAATTCCGGCTACGACAAGCGCTTCGGGCTCGTGCACGTCGACTACGCCACGCAGGCGCGCCTGCTCAAGGACAGCGCACACTGGTACCGGGACTTCGTCGCCCGCCATCGTGCGCGCCGCTGAGGCTGCCGATCGCGGGGTGAATGCGCGTGCGGATCCGCACGGTTCGGCGCTCGGGGGCGGCACAGGTCATGCATTCCTCCGCGTTTGCCCCGAGGTAGGCTCGGAATTTCGGTAACGATCAGGCGCTAAGCTCCGTCCTGCGCGGTGTCGCGGGATTTTTCCCTGTGGCCGATGGGCGCAGTCTGTCGATTTGACGTATAGGTGGAGGCTGGCCTCGGAACTTGTCGCGCGTCGCGCGGTGACCGGGGTCTTCTCCAGGAGCGCCCGATCCACGGGTTCTGAGTGAATGCAGGATAGAACAAGCGATCCGCTGATCGATGTCAGCCAGTTGACCGTCGGGATGTTCATTCATCTGGACCTCGGCTGGATGTCGCATCCGTTTCCGCTGTCGAGCTTCAAGATTGCCTCGGCGGATCAGCTGTTGATCCTGCGCCGCCTGGGCCTCACTCAGGTTCGCTGGAGCCCTGCCAAGAGCGACCTGAACCTGCAGTCTGCGCCTGACGTGGCCACGTCGCCGACGGCCGCCGATGCGGCCGAGGCGGGTGCGTCCGCCTCCTCCGAGCCCACGCCCGAGGAACTGGCGCGCGAAGCCCATCGGCGCGCGCTGGCTGCCCAGCGTGAGACGCTGCGCCTGTGCGAGCAGCAGTACGGCGAGGCTGCGGAAGCCTTCCGGGGCGTGATGGAGAAGGTCCAGCCGGATCCGCAAGGGGCCCGTGCCCAGGCCGAAAGCCTGACGGCCGCCCTGCTGGACAAGATGCTGGTCGAGGGCGACCTGAACATGCGGCTGCTGAACGAGGCTGCCGGCGACCGCAGCACGGCCCATGCGCTCAATGTCTGCATCATCGCGCTGCTGCTGGGCCGCGCCTTCGGCCTGGGGCGCGACGAGATGATGGACCTGGGCGTCGGCTCGCTGCTGCACGACGTGGGCAAGCTGGAGGTGGCCGCGCGGCTGCGCCACCGCGACGAGAGCTTCACCGCCGCCGAGACCCAGGCCTACCAGCAGCACGTGGTGAAGGGCGTGGCGATCGCGCAGACCATGGGCCTTGCGCCCGGGCCGCTGCTCATCGTCGCTCAGCACCACGAGCACGCCGACGGCACCGGCTTCCCGCAGCGCATCAACATGGACCGCATGAGCACCGGCGCCCGCATCGTGGCTTTGGTCAACCGCTTCGACGGCCTGTGCAACCCCCTGATCACATCCAAGGCCATGACGCCGCACGAGGCGCTCTCGCTGATGTTCGCGCAGGGCCGCAACCGCTTCGACGCGACCATGCTCAATGCCTTCATCCGCATGATGGGCGTCTACCCGCCGGGCTCCACGGTGCAGCTCACCGACGATCGCTACGCGCTGGTCGTGTCCGTCAACTCCGCCCGGCCGCTCAAGCCACGGGTGATGGTCCACGATCCCAAGGTGCCGAAGGAAGAAGCGCTCATCCTGAACCTCGAGGAAATGCCCGACCTCGGCATCCGCCGCAGCCTCAAGCCCCAGTTCCTGCCGCGCGCCTCGCTCGACTACCTCAGCCCGCGGGCCCGCATCGCGTATTTCTTCGACGCCGTGAACACCGGCCCCGGGGAGCTGACGACGTGACCGCCCCGCGCGAGGCAAGTCACGACCGCCCTCGCAAGTTCGAGGGCGCGAGCTTGATCAGTGCCCTGCTCGAAGGCCTGCCCGAGCCCGCGTGGCTCGTGGACGGCGCGAGCCTGACCGTCAGCGTCATCAACCGGGCGGCCCTGCGGCTGCTGGGCCTCAAGCCAGAGCGTGCCCTTGGCCAACCGCCGGCCCAGCTCTGCGGCTCGCTGGAGGACGAAGCCTTCTGGCAGACCGCCGCGCGCGACCCCTTCGCCCGCATTCGCTCCGACACCGTGCTCACCCACAGCGACGGTCAGCCCCGCTGGGTGAGCCGCAGCATCAGCCCCGTCCACACGCCGGAGGGCGACCGCTACTGGCTGGTTCTGCTGCACGACCAGACGCGCCGCCGCCGCGCGGAAGCCGAGCGCGAAACGCTGCTGGCCGAGCTACGCGCGACGCTCGAATCCACGGCGGACGGCATCCTCGTCGTCGATCTCAGTGGCCGCGTGCGCAGCTTCAACCGCCGTTTCGCCAAGCTCTGGGGCCTGCCTGGCGGCTTGTTGCACGAGCCGGGCGACGCCGGCCTGTGGCTGAGCCTGCAGCGCGTCATGCGCGATGGCGAGCAATACCGGCTGCGCATCGAGGCGCTGCTGGATGCGCCGCTGATGCGCTCCAGCGACGTACTGCGCCTGGCAGACGGCCGCGTGCTGGAGCAGGTGTCCCTGCCGCAGATGAGCCGCGGCGAGCCGATCGGCCGCGTTTTTTCGTTCCGCGACCTCAGCGAGAAGCTGGCTGCCCACCAGCGCATTGAGGAGCTCGGACGTTCCGACGTGCTCACCGGCGCCCCCAACCGCCGTGCGCTGGCGGACCGCATCGTGCAGCAGATGGCCGCGGTCGAGACAGGGGAGCCGCCGCCGGTGTTCGCGCTGCTTCACCTCGACCTGGACCGCTTCAAGCAGATCAACGACACCCTCGGTCACAGCTACGGGGACCGCGTGCTGCGCGAGGTGGTCGAGCGGCTGCGCAGCGCCGTCGGCGTGAACGACACCCTGGCGCGGCTCGGCGGCGATGAGTTCGCCCTGCTGATCGATGGTGCGCAGATGTTCGAGGCCGAGGTGGCTGCCCGGCGCGTGCAGCAGGTGCTGGCCCAGCCGTTCACCTTCGACACCCTGAGCTTCACCGTGACCGCCAGCTGTGGTATCGCGCTCTACCCGAGCGACGGCGGCACGCCGGACGAACTCATGGCCAGCGCGGAGCGCGCCATGCACTGGGTGAAGGAAGGCGGGCGAGCGGGGTTTCGCTTCCACGTGCCGCGCAAGGAAGTGGACCTGCTCTACCGCATGCGGCTCGACCACGACATGCGCCAGGCGCTGGCCGAGGGGCGCTTCCGGCTGCACTACCAGCCGCAGGTCGAACTCGGCAGTGACCGGGTCATCGGGGCTGAAGCGCTGATCCGCTGGCGTGACCCGCAGCGCGGCGACATCTCGCCGGCTGAGTTCATCCCGCTGGCCGAGGAAAGCGGTTTTGTCGTGGCCATCGGCGAGTGGGTGCTGCGCGAGGCCGTGGCGCAGGCCGCCCATTGGCTGAGCCGCGGCCTGCGCATGCCCGTGGCGGTGAACGTGTCGGCGCTTCAATTCCAGCAGGCGCAGTTCGTCGAGACCGTGGCCGAGGTGCTGCGTGAGGCCAATCTGCCGGCCAGCATGCTCGAACTCGAACTGACCGAAGGCGTGCTGCTGGGTGACGTGGCGGAAGCACTCAAGCGCATGCAGGCATTGGCATCCCTCGGCGTGACCCTGTCCATCGACGACTTTGGCACCGGCTACTCGTCGCTGGCCTACTTGAAGAGTTTCCCGATCCAGCGCCTCAAGATCGACCGCAGCTTCGTGCAGGGCCTGCCGGGCGACCCGAGCGATGTCGGCATTGCCAACGCCATCGTGCAAATGGGCCGTGCGCTCGGCTTGCAAGTCATTGCTGAAGGCGTCGAGACCGAAGCCCAGCGGGACTTCCTCGCCCAGGCCGGTTGCCACGAGTTCCAGGGCTACCTGTTCGCCAAGCCGCTGCGCCCGGAGGAATTCGAGCAGCGCGTGCGGCCGCGGCGGCATGTCGTGGACGCCCCTGCCTCGGGTTGGCTGGGTCTGGCGACGGGCTGACCCTGACCCGAAGCACGGCGCACAATGCGGCATGCTCTACCGATTCAAGTCCAAGGCAGGCGCCGACATCCTCATGATGGCGGACTCGGCGGACGCCGTCCTGCGGCTCATGGGGCGCGATCCTGCACCCCAGGGCATCCTCGAAGCCGCGTTGCTGCCGGGCTACGTGCAGCAGCTGGAAGCCGGCGTCGCGGCTGACGAGGCCCAGTTCCAGCAGGCTGTCGACGAGGCCCGCGCGGCGGGGCAACCGGCACCGCGCCGGCAGGGCGTCTCGCTTCGCCAGCGTGCCTGGCCCTTGCGCGAGCTGATGCAGCGCAGCATCAAGGAAGCGGCTGACGTCGTCTGGGGCGTCTAGTGCTGGATCAGGCGACCCGCCTCGTCGTGATCCGCCACGGCGAAACGCTCTGGAACCGCGAAACCCGGATCCAGGGGCACATCGACATCCCGCTGAGCCCGCTGGGCCTGGCTCAGGCCGAGCGCCTGGCGCAAGCGCTGGCCGACGAGCCGTTGACGGCGGTCTATGCCAGCGACCTGAGCCGCGCCCGCATGACGGCCCAGGCTGTGGCGGCGGTGCATGGTCTGCCGGTCCACGAAGATCCGGGTTTGCGCGAGCGGGCATTCGGCCGCTTCGAGGGGCTGACCTGGCAGCAGATTGATCAGGGTTTTCCAGGGGATGCAGACCGCTGGCGGCGCCGTGAGCCGGATTTCGAGGTCGGCGGCGGCGAGAGCTTGATCCAGTTCAACCGGCGCTGCCTCGATGCGATGCAGCGGGCGGCGGGGGCGCACCGTGGGGGCTGCATCGCCTTGGTGGCGCATGGCGGCGTGCTGGACTGCTTCTATCGCGCCGCTACCCGGGTGGCGCTGGACGCGCCGCGCAGCTGGCAGCTGGGCAACGCAACCATCAACCGCCTGCTTGCCACGCCTCAGGGCCTGACGCTGGTCGGCTGGAATGACGACCATCACCTGGCCGGCCTCAGTGCGGATGACGTCGCCGCCTGAAGGCAGCCGGCGCGCGGGGCGTTTTGCAGCCCCCTAGCGACACTGTTGCATCCACGCGTCGCTCATGTGGGGTGTGGCGACAGCCGCTCCTATACTCGTTGTCACTGTCCTTCAAGGCGGGGTTTGTCATCCCGCCCAACCTCTCAGAAAAGGCAAACGATGAAAAAGATCGCGCTCGTCGCCGCACTGGCCGCCACCGCCGCCGCCCCGGCCTTCGCCCAAAGCGTCACCCTGTGGGGCCGCCTGAACACCACCGTCGAAAGCCAGAAGATCGGCACGCAAGATCGCAAGATCGTGGTGCAAAACAACTCCTCGCGCCTGGGCTTCAAGGGCAGCGAAGACCTCGGCGGTGGCCTGAAGGCTTCGTTCTCCCTCGAGCATGGTCTGAACAGCGACACCGGCGCTGCTACCGGTGGCACCACCTTCTGGAACCGCGCTTCGTGGGTCCAGCTGGAAGGCAGCTTCGGCGCCGTGCGCCTTGGCAAGTGGTTCCCGGGCTCGTACTTCGCGACGGCCGACTACGTCAGCAACCACAACCACGACACCGGCACGTCCGCTGACAACCTCTACGCCACGCAGTTCCAGACCAACAACAAGGTCTCGTACTTCACCCCGACGGTGGCCGGCTTCAACGCCGAAGTGTCCCTGAGCGCCGGCGAAGGCACGACCACCCGCGCCAGCGATCTGGCCATCAACTACGACATGGGCCCGCTGCACGCCGGTCTGGGCTACGAGAAGAAGGGTGATTTCACCCAGGTCGCCGTCCGCGGTCTGTACGAGTTTGGCCCCCTGATCGTGGGCGGTTACATCCAGCGTGCCGAGAACACCTTCGGCGCTGCCGGCAAGAAGAACTGGAACGTGTGGCGCGCCTCCGGCATGTACGTGGTCGGCCAGTCCGAGTTCCACCTGAACTACGGCAAGGCTGACACCATCCTGGCTGACGACGGCGCCAAGCAACTGACCGTGGGCTACAACTACAACCTGAGCAAGCGCACCAAGGTGTACGGCTTCTGGACGAAGACTGACAACCAGATCAAGGGCACCTACGCCACTGGCGCTGCCGGCCAGGATTTCAGCTCGCTGGCTGCTGGTATCCGCCACAACTTCTGATCCCCGCGATCAGCATCGAGAAAGCGCCCCGCGGGGCGCTTTTTTCATGGCCGACCTGTACAGGGGGCGAGGCCGGCTGCTGCGCAGACCTGATCGGGCACGCCCTGCCGCGGCTACTCCGAGAACAGATCGGTGCGGCTCGGCGGCGCGAGACCGAGATGCCGCCACGCCGCCAGCGTTGCGACCCGACCACGCGGCGTGCGCTGCAGGAAGCCCTGCTGGATCAGGTAGGGCTCGATGACATCTTCGATCGTGCCGGCCTCCTCGCCGATGGCCGCGGCCACGTTCTCCAGGCCCACGGGGCCGCCGTCGAACCGGTGCACCACCGCCTCCAGGAACTTCCGGTCCATCAGGTCGAAGCCCTGCGGGTCGACGTCGAGCATGGCCAGCGCCTTGTCGGCGATGCCCGCGACGATGCGGCCGTCGCCCTTGACCTCGGCATAGTCGCGCACCCGGCGCAGCAGCCGGTTCGCGATGCGGGGTGTGCCGCGGGAGCGCCGGGCGATTTCCAGCGCGCCGTCCGCATCGATCGGCGCCCCGAGCAGCCCGGCCGAGCGCGTCACGATGCGCTGCAGTTCGGCCGGCGTGTAGAACTCCAGACGCGCAACGATGCCGAAGCGGTCGCGCAGCGGATTGGTCAACATGCCGGCGCGCGTGGTCGCACCGACCAGCGTGAACGGCTGCAGGTCGAGCTTGATCGAGCGCGCGGCCGGGCCCTCGCCGATCATGATGTCGATCTGGTAGTCCTCCAGCGCCGGGTACAGGATCTCCTCAACGACCGGGCTGAGCCGGTGGATCTCATCGATGAAAAGAACGTCGTTCTTCTCGAGATTGGTGAGGATGGCCGCCAGGTCCTTGGGCTTCTCCAGCACCGGCCCGGAGGTTTGCCGCAGGTTGACGCCGAGTTCGGCGGCAATGATGTGCGATAGGGTCGTCTTGCCAAGGCCGGGCGGTCCGAAGAGCAGCACGTGGTCCAGGGCCTCGTGGCGCTTGCGGGCGGCGCCGATGAAGATCTCCAGCTGCTCCCGGGCCTTGCTCTGGCCGACGTAGTCGTCGAGCAGCTTGGGCCGCAGCGCACGTTCGAGCGCCTCCTCGCGGCTGGACTCTGGCGCGGCGTTGACGATGCGGGGCGCCTGGGCGAAGTCGTCGGTCTGGATGCTCATGGCCGGTCACTCACGACAGTTTCTTCAGGGCCAGCTTGATGCCGTCGCTGACGCCCACGTCCGGCGGCAGTGCCTTCAGGGCGGCGGCTGCGTCCTTCTCGCTGTAGCCCAGCGCGACGAGGGCTTGCAGGATGTCTGCCTGGTCGTCATTGGCCACGGTGGCCGGCAGCGCCAGGTCCGCGCCCAGCTTGCCTTTGAGCTCCAGCAGCAGGCGCTCGGCGGTCTTCTTGCCGATGCCGGGCACCTTGGTCAGGCGCCCCGCCTCCTGGCGGGTCACGGCCTGTGCCAGCTCGGCCACGGAGAGTCCCGACAGCAGCCCGAGGGCCATCTTCGGGCCGATGCCGCTGATCTTGATGAGCTGGCGGAAGGTGGCGCGCTCTTCCTGCGTGAGGAAGCCGAAGAGCTGGTGAGCATCCTCGCGCACGACGAGATGCGTCAGCAGCACGGCGCGTTCACCGAGGCCGCCGAGGTTGAAGAAGGTGCTCATGGGCACATCGACCTCGTAGCCCACGCCGGCCACGTCGATCACCACCTGCGGCGGCGTTTTCTCGGCGATGACGCCGCTGAGTCTTCCGATCATCGGCCCATTATCCGGGCCACACGGGCCTCAGTTGCGGCCGAACAAACCCAGGCGCTGGGCTTCCAGTGCGGCCTCGGCGCGCGAGCTCACGTTGAGCTTGCGATAGATCTGCTTCACGTAGTCGGCGATGGTGTGGCGCGACAGGCCGAGCTGAACGCCGATCTCGGGCAGCGTGAAGCCCTTGGCCACGCGCAGCAGCACCTCGGTCTCACGGTCGGTCAGCGACACCTCGTGCAGCAGGGCTTGCGAGCTCGGCTTGGCCTGTGCGGCAAAGTAGGCGATGACCTTGCGGGCGATCGACGGCGACAGCGGCGGCTCGCCCTGGCTCATGCGCTGCAGCTGCTCGACCAGCAGCTCACGCGACTGCTCCTTCAGCAGGTAGCCGAAGGCGCCGGCCTGCAGCGCCGGGAAGAGATGCTCGTCGTCGTCGTGGATGGTCACGATGACCGACTGCACCTCCGGCTGCTTCTCGCGCAGCGCGGCGATCACTTCCACGCCCGAGCCGTCCGGCAGGCCCAGGTCCAGCAGGGCCAGCGTGAAGCGCTGGCCGTTGACCAGCGACAGGGCGTCCTGCACGCGGGAGCACTCGGTGATCTGGGCATTGGCGAACACCTGCTTGACCAGGGCCTTGAGCCAGGCGCGGATCTCCGGGATGTCTTCAAGCAGCAGGATGTGGTTCATGGCAGGGCCTCGGCAAACGGGGCAGGTTCACAGCGGAATGGTCAGACGGATGACAGTACCCCAGCCCGGGCCGGATTCAACCAGGCACTGGCCATGCATTTGCTTGGCGCGTGATTTCATGCTCGCCATGCCGTGCCCGCGGTCGAGCCGGCCCTCCAGCTCGGTGGGGATGCCGTTGCCGTTGTCCTGGATGGTCAGGATGAAGTCACCGTCTTGAACTGCACTCGAAATCGTCGCATGCGTGGCGCCGCTGTGCTTGATGATGTTGGACACCGACTCCCGCAGGATGCGCGTGGTCTGCACGTAGGCGCGGGCCTGCAGCGTGTGCTCGACGTCTTCGGCGGGCGATTTCCACTCAGCCAGGATGTTGGCCTGACCCAGCCGTGAGACGACTTCGGCACGCCAGTCGCCCAGGGCGTCGATCAGGTGCACCGGCTTGCCGGTCAGGCCGCGCACCGACAGTCGCATTTCCTCCAGCGCCTCGCGGGCCAGCGTTGAGATGCGGTCGGATTCACTGGTGTGCACGATCGTCAGCAGCTTGGCGCCCAGGTCGTCGTGCAGGTCGGCGGCAATGCGCTTGCGCTCGCGCTCGGTGACCTGCTCCAGCTTCTGTTCGGCGAGCTGACCGTGGGCGCGCTCCACCTCGGCGATGCGCTCGGCCATGCGCTGCTCGACGGCAGCGACACGGCGCTCGGCCTCCAGGCGTGCCTGCGCCACGCTGCCCACGAGCTGCAGGCCCAGCGACAGCATCAGCAGAGGCAGCATCAGGCCGAGCCACGGGGAGGTCACCCACCAGAGTGATTCACTCGTGGCGGCCAGCGCCAGCTCGGCCAGTAGCGCCAGCATCGTCGGTAGGCACAGACAGGCCATCAGCACGAGATCGCGCGCCTGCGCGTCGTCGCCGCCGTGCTGCAGTCGCACGCGGCGCAGCCACAGCGCCCACCCCATCGCCGCGACGAGTTCGAGGCTCAGGACCGCATGCCAGACGGTGCCCAGCAGACCCATCTGCCCGCCCGTCGCCAGCAGGCTGGCCGGCACGACCAGGCACTGGATCAGCAGCGCATGGTCGATCCAGCTGCGCTTCCAGTTCATCTGGCGCAACAGGTATTGCACGCCGCACAGCACGAGCAGGGTCATGAGCAAGGGGCGCAGGCCGGCGGCGCTCGGGGCTGCAGCGGCACGCAGCACCACCCAGCTGAGCATCATGCCGATCAGGAAGGTGGCTGGGCGCTCGCGCGGGTGCATGCCGGAAATCAGGCCGACCACCGCGGCCATCAGCGCGAGCATCGCGGCGACCCAGGCATGCACGGTCGCGGCCCAATACAGGCTCACCGGCGCCGACTGGGCCTGGGCTTCAGGGCACAGCAGGGCCAGGGTCAGCAGGACAACGAGGGCAGGGCCCCGGGCGGCCGGAGCCAAAGGCGCAGAGGGCAGCGTCATGGGGCGGCATTGTGCGGGACGCCATGCCCCCCGGGCGCCGGGGAATGCACCAGCGACAATCGTCACCTCACTTTCATCTGCCATCGTGATCCTGAGATTCACCCTCGAACCCGTGGACAACACGCGGCTGGCGCGCGTCTGCGGCAGCCTGGACGCCCACCTGCGTGACATCGAAGCAGCCCTGGGCGTGAAGCTCACGCGCCGGGATGCCGAGTTTCGTGTCGATGGCCCCAAGGCGGCTGCCGAGCGCACACGCACGCTGCTGGAAGGCCTCTACGAGCGCGCCCGCCGCCCGTTGTCGGCCGAGACGCTGCAGTTGGCGCTGGTCGAGGCCAAGGCACCGGTTGCCCCGGCGCGCGCGCCTGGCCATGAAGATGGCAACGGGCCGCTCGTGTTGCGCACCCGGCGTGCCGACCTGTCGGCTCGCACGCCGCGCCAGCACCAATACCTGCAGCAGATCCTGTCGCACGACATCACCTTCGGCCTCGGCCCTGCGGGCACCGGCAAGACCTTCCTGGCCGTGGCCTGTGCAGTCGACGCCCTCGAGCGTGCAGCCGTGCAGCGCATCATCCTGACGCGTCCGGCGGTGGAGGCCGGCGAGCGGCTGGGCTTCCTGCCGGGCGACCTCACGCAGAAGGTCGACCCCTACCTGCGCCCGCTCTACGACGCCCTGTACGACCTGCTGGGCTTCGACCGCGTGACCAAGGCATTCGAGAAAGGGCAGCTGGAAGTGGCGCCGCTGGCCTTCATGCGCGGCCGTACGCTCAACCATGCCTTCGTGATCCTGGACGAAGCCCAGAACACCACGCCTGAGCAGATGAAGATGTTCCTGACCCGCATCGGTTTCGGCAGCCGCTGTGTGGTGACGGGCGACACGAGTCAGATCGACCTGCCGCGCGGCGTGCAGTCCGGGCTCATCGACGCCGAACGCGTGCTCGCCAAGGTCAAGGGCATTGCGATGACCCGGTTCACGAGCGCCGATGTCGTGCGCCACCCACTGGTGGCCCGCATCGTCGAAGCCTATGAGGCGCGTGCCAAGCGCGAGGGGAGAGAGGCATGAGCCGTCCCGAACTGAGTCTGTCCCTCCAGTTTGCGGACCCACGTCACCGCGCGCTGCTGCCGCGTCACAAGGTGCAGCGCTTCATCCGGGCGGCGCTGGAGTTGCCCGGTGAGATCGCCGTGCGCATCGTCGACGCCGAGGAAGGCCGCACCTTGAATCGCGAGTACCGCGGCAAGGACTACGCCACCAATGTGCTGACCTTCGACTACGCTCACGAGCCGGTCGTCGGGGCCGACCTCGTCATCTGCGCCGAGGTGGTCGAGCGCGAGGCTGCGGATCTGGCCATCCCGCTGCTCGACCATTACGCCCACATGCTGGTCCACGGCACGCTGCATGCGCAGGGCTACGACCACGAGGACGACGCCGAGGCCGCCTGCATGGAAGCCCGGGAGACCGAGATCCTGGCTCGCCTGGGCGTGCCCGATCCCTACGCGCGCTGAGCCTGTGCCCGTTCAGCGGTTCGTCAGGTAGCGCTTGCGCCGGAACAGCAGCCACAGGCCGATCGCCACGCACATCATCAGCACGGCAGCATCCCAGAAGCCGCTCGGGTCCTTGATCAGCGGCATCCATTCGAAGTTCATGCCGAAGATGCCGGTGATCAGGTTCAGCGGCAGGAAGATGGCGGTGAGCACCGTCAGCGTGCGCATGATGCTGTTGGTGCGGTGGCCCAGTGCGCTGAAGTGCATCTGCACGGCCGACTCGGCCGACGACTCCAGCCGGCGCACGTGCGTCAGCACGCGCTCCACGTGCTCCAGCACGTCGCGCGAGCGTACGCGTAGCAATTCGCGCTCACGGGTGACGTGCGGGTCGCCGTCGGCGGGCCATTCGTCCAGCGCGTCGATCCACTCCTGGATGGCGGCGCGCTGGTCTTCGCAGGTGTCTTCCAGGCGGTGCAGCGCGTCGCGGCTCTCGAGCAGCAGCGGCCAGTCGTCGAACTCGCTGTTCTGATCGAGCAGCACACGCTGCAGCGTGCCCAGTTGGCGCGTGAGCAGGCGGCGAAGCTCCAGATAGCTGTCGACCATGTGATTGACCATGCGCAGCATCAGGTCCGCCGGGCTGGAGGGCAGCCGGGCGCCGCCGCGGGCTTCGCGTCGGTCGCGGCCCTCCGTGAGGCGGTCGAGCTTGTGGGCGAAGTAGTCGCGCACCTGGCAGTCAGTCGGGTGCACCGTGATCAGCACGCGGTCGAAAACCGCGAAGCCCACCGGGCTGGTGTCGATGGCGCGCAGGGCCCGCTGCGCGGAGGCCAGCGTGCCGTGCTCGTCGTCGACAAACAGGTCCTGGCTGCCGGGTGCGGCGGCCAGGCGGCGAAACACCAGCATGTCGTACCACGAGGTGTAGTCGAAGTGCGAGGGCAGCTGGTTGTTGATCAGGTCGGACACATGCAGGTCGACGATGTTGCCGCAGCCCCATCGCGCCAGGGCGTTCTGCAGCGTGTGCTCGCCCAGTTCGAAGACGCGGCGCCCGTAGCCTACCCAGAGGAAGCCGCGATCCGGCAGCGCCTCGGGCAGCGCCGGCAGTTCGCGAAAGCTGTCGGGCTCGATGTGGAAGACCCGCATGGGTCAGCCCCTCTTGATGAGGCGCGCGGCATCCAGCGCGAAATAGGTCAGCACGCCGTCGGCGCCCGCGCGCTTGAAGGCCAGCAGGCTTTCGAGCATGACGGCATCATGGTCGAGCCAGCCGTTGGCAGCGGCGGCCTTGACCATCGCATACTCGCCGCTGACCTGGTAGGCGAAAGTCGGCACGCGGAACTCGTCCTTCACGCGGCGCACGATGTCCAGATACGGCAGGCCGGGCTTGACCATCACCATGTCGGCGCCTTCGGCCAGATCCAGGGCCACCTCGCGCAGCGCCTCGTTGCTGTTGCCGGGATCCATCTGGTAGGTCTTCTTGTCGGCCTTGCCGAGGTTGGCAGCGGAGCCGACCGCATCGCGGAAGGGGCCGTAAAAGCTGCTCGCGTACTTGGCGCTGTAGGCCATGATGCGCGTGTGGATGTGGCCGGCGGCCTCCAGCGTCTGGCGGATGGCGCCGATGCGGCCATCCATCATGTCGCTCGGCGCGACGATGTCGACGCCTGCATCAGCTTGCACCTTCGCCTGCTGTGCCAGGATGCCGACCGTCACGTCATTCAGGATGTAGCCGGTTTCGTCGATGACGCCGTCCTGGCCGTGGCTCGTGAACGGGTCCAGGGCCACATCGGTCAGCACGCCGAGCTGCGGGAAGGCAGCCTTGAGCGCGCGCACCGCGCGGGGCACGAGGCCATCGGGGTTCAGGGCTTCCCGGCCGTCGAGGGTCTTCAGGCTGGCGTCGATCACCGGGAAGAGAGCCATGACCGGCACCCCGAGTTCCACGCATTGTTCGGCGGTGCGCAGCAGGTGGTCCACGCTCAGGCGAGATACGCCCGGCATCGACGGCACGGGCTGCACCCGGTCCTCACCCTCGTGGATGAACACCGGCAGGATGAGATCGCTCGTCTGCAGCGAATGCTCGCGCACGAGGGCGCGGGTGAAGGCATCACGGCGCAGGCGGCGAGGGCGTGCGGCGGGAAAGGCGGCGGTGGAGATCGGGGAGCGGCTCACGTGTGGCAATCCTCAGGCGGCAGTCAAATCGTTCGGGCTGCGGCCCGGCGCGTGATGCACGGCACATCCAGGCGTCACAAAGTTGTGCTGTCCCCGCTCAAGCGCGCTAAACTTGTCGATGAATGATAGCCGCAAGGTGGTCATTCCCTGCTTTTCCTCCCTGAGCAGGAGCCTTAACGTGATGACAGCGATAAGGCTTTCTCGGCCCCGGTTTCAACCGGGGCTTTTTTTTGGCGGTCACGGGGCATGCGCCTCGTGGACGAGTCGCTCGGCGCGGGCGCGCCGGTGGCCTGCGGCCCCGTGCCCCGAGGCCCGCTCGCTCCGCGCCGGGGAGCGAGGCTCTGATGGAGCACTTGCCCTGGCCCATCTCCAAGGCAGGCGGCGTGGCCACCTGCCTTGACGGCGGTCTGACGTGCCCCGGGGTCCGATCGTTCCGTCAGCCGAACTGGGATCGGATCAGCCACGGACTGTTGCAAGCCGCAGCCGCCGACCGCTGCCCATAATGCCCCCATGCTCTGGGTCAAAGCCTTTCACATCGTCTTCGTCGCCGCCTGGTTCGCCGGCTTGTTCTACCTGCCGCGCATCTTCGTGAACCTGGCGATGGTGCCCAGCGACAGCCATGCCGAGCGCGAGCGCCTGCTGCTGATGGCGCACAAGCTGCACCGCTTCACGAGCATCCTGATGGGCGTGGCCCTGGGGCTCGGGTTCTGGGTGTGGCTGGGCTGGGGCGCCAGCCGGTTCAGCGGCAGCTACTGGCTGCATGCCAAGCTCCTGCTGGTCGTCGGCGTGGTGGGTTACCACCACGTCAACCGGCGCCTGCTGCGCAGCTTCGAGGACCTGTCCAACCGCCGCAGCCACCGCTGGTTCCGGGTCTACAACGAGACTGCGGTGCTGCTGTTCACCGCCATCGTCGTGCTGGTGACGGTCAAGCCGTTTTGAGCGGGAGGCCGGGCGTGCGAAGTCGCCAAAGCTCCGCCACCTGGCTGCTGCTGGCCCACGTCGGCTTGATCGTCTACGCCAGCCTCTATCCCTTCTGGCCGGTGCGGGCGCCACCCGGCATGGGTTTGCCCTGGCTGTTCGGTCTGCCGTGGCCGCGGCAGTTCTGGGCCTTTGATGTGCAGGCCAATCTGATCGGCTATGTGCCCTTCGGTTTCCTCGGCTTCGCCGCCGCCATGCGATCAGGCTGGGGCCTGCGGGCCGCGCTCGCGGCCGGTCTGCTGCCCGGGCCGCTGGTGTCCTTCCTGATGGAGACGTTGCAGTTCTACGTGCCGGGACGCGTGCCGTCGCTGTCGGACTGGGCACTCAACTCGGCCGGCAGCACGCTCGGCGCGCTCCTGGGCGTGCTGCTGAACGCCGTCGGCTGGCTGCGCCGCTGGCAGGATGTGCGCGAACACTGGTTTGGCGCCAGCAGCGCACCGGCCTTGGCCCTGCTGGCGCTGTGGCCGCTGGCGCTGCTCTACCCCACGCCGTTGCCCTTCGGCCTCGGGCAGTGGCTGCCGTGGTGGCGCGAATCCCTCGTCGAAGCCCTCGAAGGCACGCCGTGGGCGCTGACCTGGGGCGATGGCGTGATCATCGAGCACGAGCTGCCGCCGGGCCTGGAGGCGCTGGCCATCGCGCTCGGGCTGTTGGCGCCCGTGCTGCTGATGATCGCGGTCGCCCGCCCGGGGCTGCGCCGGGTCGTGCTGGCGGCGGGCGCCGTGCTGCTGGGCTTCGCGGGCACGACCACGGCAACGGCGATGGCTTTCGGGCCCGACCACGCCTGGGCGTGGCTGAGTGATGCCAGCCGTCCCGGTGTCGGCCTGGGGCTGGGCCTGGCCCTGCTGTCCTGCCTGCTGCCCTCGCGCGTCGCCGCAGCGCTCGGGCTCTTCGTGCTGTGTGCGTTGATCGGGCTGCTCAGCATCGCGCCGAGCGACCCCTACCTCGCGCTGAACGTGCAGGCCTGGGAGCACGGCCGCTTCGTCAACCTGTACGGCCTGACCCGCTGGCTGGCCTGGACATGGCCTTTCGTTGCACTCGTCTGGCTCGCCGCGCGGCTGGTGCAGAGGCCCCGGTGAGAGAATCCGGGGTGATGAGCTACTACCAGCGTCACGTCTTCTTCTGTCTCAACCAGCGCACCAACGGCGAGGCCAGTTGCGGTGACCATGACGCCCAGGGGGCGTTCGACCACTGCAAGTCCCGCGTGAAGCAGCTCGGCCTTGCGGGCAAGGGCGGCGTGCGGGTCAACAAGGCCGGCTGCCTGGACCGTTGCGCCGGCGGGCCGGTGGCCGTCGTCTACCCGGAGGCCGTCTGGTACTCGTGGGTGGACCAGAGCGACATCGACGAGATCGTCGAGCGCCATCTGCGTGATGGCGAGGTGGTCGAGCGCCTCGTGCTGCCCGAAGCCGTCGGCCGATGAATTCCCAGACCGAGAAACGCCTCGTGCCCGGCCCGGCGGGTGCGATCGAAGTGGCCATCGACGGGCCGGCCGGCGGCATCGCGCCGCTGGGCACGGCCCTCATCTGCCACCCCAACCCGACGCAGGGTGGCACGATGGACAACAAGGTCGTCCAGACCCTGGCCCGCGCCTTCATCCAGCTCGGCTGGCGGGCGATGCGCTTCAACTTCCGCGGCATCGGCCGCTCGGAAGGCGGTTGGGACGAAGGCCGCGGCGAGGTCGATGACGCGCTGGCCGTGCTCCAGGCCGAACGGCCTGCGGGAGAGCCGCTGATCCTGTCGGGCTTCTCCTTCGGCGGCTATGTCGCCTCCCGTGCAGCCCAGCGCCTGACCGAACCCGCCCGGCGCCTGGTGCTCGTCGGCCCCGCCACCAGCCGCTTCGACACCGCTCCGGTGCCGGCCGACACGGTCGTCATCCACGGCGAGGTCGACGACGTGGTGCCACTGTCCGCCGTGCTTGACTGGGCGCGGCCGCAGAGCCTGCCCGTGACCGTCGTGCCCGGTGTGGGTCATTTCTTCCACGGGCAGCTGCCGCTGCTCAAGTCTCTTGTCGTGCGCGCTTTCGACCCCACGAAGGTCTGAGGCCGACGCACCCGAACCCGATCCCATGAAACGCCTGCTTGCTTCCTTCCTGACCGCCCTGTCGCTCACCGTTCACGCCCAGGCACCGCTGCCGCCCGAGATCGCAGCGCGCAATTACGTGCTGATCGACCTGACGGCCCACAAGACCCTGGCCGAGCGTGAGGCCGACGTGCCGCAGGACCCGGCTTCGCTCACCAAGCTGATGACTGCCTACGTCGTGTTCAACGCACTGCGCGAGAAGAAGCTGACCTTGGAGCAGACGCTGCCCGTGTCCAAGCGCGCCTGGGACGAGCGCAAGGGCGACCCGTCGCTGATGTTCATCGACACGACGATGACGCCCAAGGTCGACGAACTGCTGCGCGGCCTGATCATCCAGAGCGGCAACGACGCCGCCGTGGCCCTGGCCGAGGGCGTGGCCGGCACGGTCGAGAACTTCGTGCAGTTGATGAATCGCCAGGCGCAGGCCTGGGGCCTGAAGAACACCGAGTTCAAGAACGTCACCGGCATGACCGAGCCGGGCCACAAGGCCAGCGCGCGCGACATTTCAGTGATCGCGTCGCACATCATCAGCGACTTCCCCGAGTACTACAGCTACTACTCGCAGCGCGACTACACCTTCAACAAGATCCGCCAGGACAACCGCAACCTGCTGCTGCGCCGCGACCCGACCGTGGACGGCATGAAGACCGGCTACACCGAGGCTGCCGGCTACTGCCTGGTGTCCAGCGCCAGCCGCGACTTTCCCAACGGCAAGCGCCGCCTGCTGTCCGTGGTGATGGGCACCGCGTCCCGAGAAGCCCGCGCCAGCGAAAGCCAGAAGCTGCTGAACTGGGGCTACACCGCGTTCGATGCGGTGCGCGTGTTCGAAGCCGGCAAGGCGATCGCGACGGTGCCGGTCTGGAAGGGCGAGGCCAAGGAAGTGAAGCTTGGGGCGGCAGATGCGGTTTTTGTGGCCGTGCCGCACGGCGACGCGGGCAAGCTGCAGACCCAGGTCGAGCGCACCGACCCGCTGGTGGCGCCGCTCAACAAGGGCCAGCGCGTGGGCACGCTGCGGGTCACGACGACCGCGGGCACGCCGGTGGCCGAGGTGCCGCTGATCGTCCAGGAGGCCGTGCCGGTCGCCGGCATCTTCGGCCGCGCGTTCGACGCCATCCGCCTGTGGATCAAGTGAGCCAGGAGGCCAGCATGAACCTGCCGCCCGACATTCCGCCCGAGCAGTCGCTCATCGAGTACCCGTCGCAGTTCCCGATCAAGGTGATGGGCGCGCACGTGGAGGGCTTCGTCGAGGCCATCACGCACGTGGCCCTGCAGTTCGACCCCGCCTTCGATGTCGCCACCATCGAGCAGCGCCCGAGCAAGGGCGGCAACTACCTCGGCCTGACCATCACCGTCACGGCCACCAGCCGCGAGCAGCTGGACGAGCTCTACCGCACCCTGACCACGCACCCGATGGTCAAGGTGGTGCTCTGACGCAGACGGGCTTCAGGTGGCGGCGTCGGCCGCCTGCATCGCCTTGAGCTTGAGACGAGCCGCGTCATCACCGTTGCGTGCCGCGGCGTCGTACCAGTAGCGCGCCAGGCGCTCGTCGGCTTCCACACCCAGCCCGGTTTCGAACATCGAGGCGACGAGGTACTGCGCGCCGACGTCGCCGGCCTTGGCCGCCTCCAGATACCAGCGGTGCGCCCGCGCCATGTCCTGCCGGCGGCCGCGGCCGAGGTAGTAGCAGGTCGCGGTGGCGAGCGCGCCATCGGCATTGCCGTGTTCGGCGGCACGTTCGAACCAGCCGCAGGCGGCTTTCGGGTCGGGCTTGCCGCGGCGGCCCTGTTCGATCATCTCGCCCAGCGCGTTCTCGGCCAGCGCCAGGTCCTGGCGGGCGGCCCGCTCCAGCCAGCGCCAGGCCTGGGCGTCGCTGGCGCCGGGCAGTTCCTTGCGCAGATGCATCATGGCCAGGTTGAACTGGCCGAGTGCGTCGCCCTTCGTGGCCGACGCCGTGAAGCCCCGGGCTGCGGTCTTCAGGTCCCCCTCGTCATAGGCCATGAGGGCCTCGGTCAGCGGGTTGGCGTGGGCCAGTGGGCCGCCCAGCGAGCAGGCCAGCAGCAGGGCGGTGATCAGGGGGTTTTTCATCATGCGCAGTCGTCCGGGCTGAGCGAGGCCTTACGGCGGTTGCCTATGATGCCGCGCATGATCGTGAAGACCCTGGGGCTGGTGGAATACCTGCCCACGCTGGAGGCCATGCGCGCCTTCACTGCGGCCCGCGGCGCCGACACCCCCGACGAACTCTGGCTCTGCGAGCACCCGCCCACGTTCACGCAGGGGCTGGCCGGCAAGCCGGAGCATCTGCTGCTGCCCGGCGACATCCCGGTCGTGCCCACCGAGCGCGGCGGTCAGGTCACTTACCACGGCCCGGGCCAGGTCACGGCCTATCCGCTGGTCGACCTGCGGCGCCTGGGCATCTTCGTCAAGGAGTACGTCTTCCGCCTGGAGACGGCCCTGATCCAGACGCTGGACAGCTTTGGCGTGACTGGCCTGCGCGTGGCCGGGGCGCCGGGCATCTACGTGCGCCCAGCCGACCCCGGCAGCCATGCGGCGCTGTCCGGACCGGTGGACCCGGCCGACCCGTTCCGGGGCCTCGCCAAAGTGGGGGCCCTCGGCATCAAGATCAGCCGGCATTGCGCGTACCACGGCCTTGCGCTGAACGTCGCGATGGACCTGGAACCCTTTCGCCGGATCAACCCCTGCGGTTACGAAGGGCTGGAAACCACATCCCTCGATAAACTCGGGGTTTTCACCGACTGGCCGACCGCGGCCGGGCGGCTCGCCGAGCGGCTCTCGGCACAGTTGACGCCATGACCATGTCCGACACCTCCTACGACCCCACGATCAAGCAAAAGGCCGAGGCCAAGACCTCGCGCATCCCGATCAAGATCGTGCCCGCCGAGGTGCTGAAGAAGCCGGACTGGATCCGCGTGAAAGCCGGATCGCCCAGCACCCGCTTCTACGAGATCAAGCAGATCCTGCGCGAGCACAAGCTGCACACCGTCTGCGAGGAGGCCAGCTGCCCCAACATCGGTGAATGCTTCGGCAAGGGCACGGCGACGTTCATGATCATGGGCGACAAGTGCACCCGCCGCTGCCCGTTCTGCGACGTCGGCCACGGCCGCCCGGACCCGCTGGACGTCAACGAGCCGCTGAACCTCGCCAAGACCATCGCCGCGCTCAAACTCAAGTACGTCGTGATCACGAGCGTGGACCGCGACGACCTGAAGGACGGCGGCGCCGGCCACTTTGCCGAGTGCATCACCAAAGTCCGCGAACTCAGCCCGAGCACGCAGATCGAGGTGCTGGTGCCCGACTTCCGCGGCCGTGCCGACCGCGCGCTGAACATCCTGAAGGCCGCGCCGCCGGACGTGATGAACCACAACC
>RXJW01000018.1 GCA_003963005.1 Burkholderiales bacterium | reverse complement strand
CGTTTGCGCGGCAAGCACAAGGCCATCTACACGCCTCACGTCGACACCGGTGATTTCATCGTCATCGTCAATGCCGACAAGCTCCGTGTGACCGGCAACAAGGCCACCGACAAGGTGTACTACCGTCACAGCGGCTTCCCCGGCGGCATTTACGCCACGAAGTTCAAGGACATGCAAGCCAAGCACCCCGGCCGCGCGCTGGAGAAGGCCGTGAAGGGCATGCTGCCCAAGGGCCCGCTGGGTTACGCCATGGTCAAGAAGCTGAAGGTCTATGCAGGTCCCACGCACCCGCACACCGCTCAGCAGCCCAAGGCTCTCGAGATCTAAGGAACGGCCATGATCGGAAACTGGAATTACGGTACCGGCCGTCGCAAGTCGTCGGTCGCTCGCGTCTTCATCAAGAAGGGCACGGGGCAGATCATCGTCAACGGCAAGTCCATCGAGACCTACTTCGGCCGTCAGACCTCCATCATGATCGCCAAGCAGCCCCTGCTGCTGACGAACAACGGTGAGGCCTTCGACGTCAAGGTGAACGTCCACGGTGGTGGCGAGTCCGGCCAAGCCGGCGCTCTGCGCCTGGGCATCACCCGCGCGCTGATCGACTACGACGCCGCCCTGAAGCCCGAACTGAGCCGCGCCGGCTTCGTCACGCGTGACGCGCGTGAAGTCGAGCGTAAGAAGGTCGGTCTGCACGGTGCCCGTCGCCGCAAGCAATTCAGCAAGCGCTGATCTCCCGCCAGGGCAGCAATGCCCACACATCGAAAGGCCGCTTCATGCGGCCTTTTGTTTTTGGGCCGACAATCCCCACATTCGTTTCTGACCCGTTCCACAGGAGCCCCGCCATGAGCGCCGTGCTTGAGACCCCGACCGACATCCCCGTGCCCCTGGTGTTCACCGACAGCGCCGCCGACAAGGTGCGTGACCTGGTGGCCGAAGAAGGCAACCCGGACCTGAAGCTGCGCGTGTTCGTCCAGGGCGGTGGCTGCTCCGGCTTCCAGTACGGCTTCACGTTCGACGAGGCCGTCAACGACGACGACACCCAGATGCAGAAGAACGGCGTCACGCTGCTGATCGACTCCATGAGCCTGCAGTACCTGATGGGCGCCGAGATCGACTACAAGGAAGACCTCCAAGGCGCGCAGTTCGTCATCAAGAACCCCAATGCCACAACGACCTGCGGCTGCGGCTCCAGCTTCTCGGTCTGATCCCTTGGGTTCGACCCCGCGCTGACCCGCCCCTGCACAAGCCGCCTTCGGGCGGCTTTTTCATTGCCGCGCCATGGCCCACCCCTCGTCTCCGACGCCGCTGGACGCCGACCAGGAGCGAGCGCTCAAGCGCCTGCTCTGGCTGGTGGCAGTCGGCTTTTTCATGCAGACGCTGGACGCCACCATCGTCAACACCGCGTTGCCGGCCATGGCGAAGTCGCTCGGCGAGAGTCCGCTGCGCATGCAGTCGGTCGTGGTCGCCTACTCGCTGGCGATGGCGATGCTGATCCCTGCGTCGGGCTGGCTGGCGGATCGCTTCGGCACCCGCCGCATCTACGTTTGGGCCATCGTGCTCTTTGCGCTCGGCTCGCTGGCCTGCGCTCTGGCCTCGAGCCTGACGATGCTCGTCGCGGCCCGCGTGATGCAGGGGCTTGGCGGCGCACTGCTGCTGCCCGTTGGGCGGCTGGTCGTGCTGCGCACCTTTCCGCGCGAGCGCTTCCTGCAGGCGATGAGCTTCGTCGCCATCCCCGGGCTGGTCGGCCCCCTGATCGGGCCGACGCTGGGCGGCTGGCTCGTACAGGCGGCCTCGTGGCACTGGATCTTCCTGATCAACCTGCCCGTGGGCGTGCTGGGCGCGCTGGCCAGCCTGCGCTGGATGCCTGCGTCGCCTGCCGGCCTGCGCGTGCGGTTCGACGCCGCGGGCTACCTGCTGCTGGCTTTCGGCATGGTGGCGATCTCGCTGTCGCTGGACGGCCTGTCCGGCCTCGGCCTGCGGCAAGCCGCGGTGCTGGTGCTGATGATCTTCGGCCTGGCGAGCCTCGCCGCCTACTGGCTGCACGCGCTGCGCCTGCCTGAACCGCTCTTCTCGCCGCAGCTCTTCCATGTCGGCTCGCTGCGGATCGGGCTGATCGGCAACCTGTTCTCGCGGCTGGGCAGCTCGTGCATGCCCTTCCTGATCCCGCTGCTGCTGCAGGTGACGATGGGCTACGCCCCCGCCGAGGCCGGCATGATGATGTTGCCCGTGGCGCTCGCGAGCATGTCCATGAAGCGCCTCACCACGCCGCTGATACAGCGCCACGGCTACCGGCGGGTGCTGGTCGTGAACACGGGTCTGGTGGGCCTGACCATGGCGAGCTTCGCGCTGACGACGCCGGACCAGCCGCTGGTGCTGCTGCTGGTCCAGCTCGCGCTCTTCGGCGCCGTCAACTCCATGCAGTTCACGGCCATGAACACGTTGACCCTGAAGGATCTGGCGCCGCGCGAAGCCAGCAGCGGCAACAGCCTGCTGTCGATGGTGCAGATGCTGGCCATCGGCATGGGCGTGGCGGCCGCCGGCGCGGTGCTGGCCGCCTTCACCGAGTTCTTCGGTGCCGGGCTGCGCGGTGCCCAGACACTGCCCGCCTTCCACGCGACCTTTGCCAGCATGGCCCTGATCACGATCGCGTCGGCAGGCATCTTCTGGCAGCTGGCCGAGGCGGACAGCCGTGCCGCGCCGGCGAAAGCAGCGGCCGATCTGCCGGATGCCCGGTGACGCGGCCGTTCGACCAGCCCCTTCGACCAGCCGATTCGACCGGTCCGCTCGATCAGACCGTTTGTCAGGCCATTTGTCAGGCCGGATGCAGCGCGCCCAGCACCCGCGGGCCGGCCGCACCGGTGACCGCCGGCAGGTTGCCGGGCTCCCGGGTCACGAATCGGTACGCCAGCCAGGCGAAGGCTGCTGCCTCGACCTGGTCGACCGGCAGCCCATGCGCATCGCTCGACTCGACCGCCACGCCAGGCAGCAGCCCCGCCAGCGTCCGCAGCAGGTGCCGGTTGCGCGCGCCGCCCCCGCAGGCGATGAGCTGGCGCGCCCGGGGCATGTGAGCCTGTAGCGCGTCGGTGATGGTCCGGGCCGTGAGCTGCAGCAGCGTGGCCTGCACGTCTTCCGGCTTCCAGTCGGGCGCGAGGTGGGGCTGCAGCCAGCCGAGGTGGAAGAGGTCGCGCCCCGTGCTCTTGGGCGGTGCGGCAGCGAAGAACGGTTCGGCGAGCAGCGCATCTAGCAACTCGGGCAGCACCGCGCCCGTGGCGGCCCAAGCGCCGTCGGCATCGAAGGCTTCGCCGCGATGCAGGGCGATCCAAGCATCCATCAGGCAGTTGGCCGGCCCACTGTCGAAACCGCCGGTGTGGCCATCGGCGTGCAGCAGGCTCAGGTTGCTGATGCCGCCCAGGTTCAGCACGGCGGCATCCTGCCCGGGACTGCCGAACACGGCGCGGTGGAAGGCCGGCACGAGCGGCGCGCCCTGGCCGCCCGCGGCCAGGTCGCGGCTGCGCAGGTCGCAGATCACATCGATGCCCGACTGCTCCGCCAGCAGGGCGCCGTTGAGGAGCTGGGTCGTGTAGGCGTCGAAGCCGCCGGGCTGGTGTCGCACCGTCTGTCCGTGGGCGCCGATCGCGACGACCTGCGCGCGCGACGTGCCGGTCAGCTCCAGCAACTGCGAGACGACATCCGCGTAGGCGCGGGCGACCGCATTGGCAGCCAGTGCGGCCCGGTGCAGCTCGTTGCCGCCGGGGCTGTTCAGCGCGAGGAGTTCGTCGCGCAGGGCATGGGCGAACGGGGCGTGCACGTGCCCGAGAACGGTGCTCGTGTCGGCATCGAACAGCACGCCATCGGTGCCGTCGAGCGAGGTGCCCGACATCAGGCCGACGTAGAGCCGGCGGGGGTCACTCGGCAGCCGTGACGCCATCCATCGTCTGCGCCACGGCGAGCTGCGTCTTCACGCTGGCCACCGTCTGCAGGAATTGCGACTTGGCATAGCCCGGCAGCGTGACGGCCTCGGAGGCCCGTGCGATCGTGCGCGGGTCCATGTGGCGGCCACCGACGCGGAATTCGAAGTGCAGGTGCGGGCCGGTGGCCCAGCCGGTCATGCCGACGGCGCCGACACGCTGGCCCTGTTCGATGCGCTGGCCCTTCTTGACGTCGATGCGGCTCAGGTGGGCGTAGACGGTGGTGCGGTCGCCGGCGTGGCGCACCTGCACGACGTTGCCGAAGCCGTTTTGCCAGCCGGCCATTTCGACGACACCGTCCCCCACCGACCGCACGGCCGTGCCCGTGGGCGCACCGTAGTCGACGCCGTTGTGCTGCCGCCAGGTCTGCATGATGGGATGGAAGCGCATCGCGAAGCCGCTGGTGATGCGCGAGAACTCCATCGGGCTGGCCAGGAAGGCGCGGCGCTTGCTCTGGCCGTCGAAGCCATAGAAGCTGCCCTTGCCGGTGACGGTGTCCTTGAACCAGACCGCTGAATAGGTGCGGCCGTTGTTCGTGAACTCGCCCGCGATCAAGCGGCCGACGCCGCCGTCCCAGGTGATGGGTTCGCCATCGGCGGTAAGGGTTTCGTAGACGATGCTGAAGCGGTCGCCCTTGCGCAGTTCGCGGTGGAAGTCGATGTCACCGGAGAACATGTCGGCCATCTGCGAAGCGATGGCGTCGGGGATGTTGGCCTCGTCCGTGGCGGCAAACAGGGAGCTGCGGATGGTGCCGCTGCCCAGCGCGACCTGCGCCTGCAGCGGCGCGGTCTCGGTGCGGGCGGTGAAGCGGCCGCCGTTGCGGGTGATGGTCAGCCGCGTGAAGTGCGTGCCCTGCTGCTCGGCCTTGTCCGCGGGGAAGCGGGCAATGATCTGGTGCACGGTGCCCGAGGCGTCGGCCGTCAGGTGAACCATCTTGCCGGCGCGGCCCTGGAAGATGCGGCGCGCGAGCGGGTCGGTGCGCAGGAAGGCGGCGGCAGCGGGGTCGAAGGCGCCCGCGCGCTTGAGCAGGCTGTCGGGCGTGTCGCTCGTGCGGGTGGCTTCGGCGCGGGAAAGGCCGATGCTGTGGGCGGCGAGTTCGTCGAGCTGGGATTCGATGTCGGGCATCGCGACCGACTCGATCAGCGTGCGCTTGGGCAGCGCAGCGGCATCGGGTGCCAGCGGAGCGATGCCAAAGGCCGTCACGGCAAAGCAGCTCAGGGCGCCGACGACCGAGGCCGTCAGCGCACGCGGGTGGCGGGCGGCGAAGGCTTCGGCGCGCTGCAGGCCGGCTTGAAGTTGCTGAAGACGTTGCTGGAAAACGGTCACGCTGGCTGTTCCGGGGGTTGTCGCTGGGGCAATCCCGGCCCAGGCCGGTTCCACGCGAGGGGCGTGCTTCGTGGGCGCGCCCTTAAAATCCCTTGTTCCTGATCCGAGGGGTTGCGCGTGCGCAACACCCCCGAGCTGGAGGGTGAATTCTAACGGCTTTGTCCTACCCGGCATGCCGGTTAACCCCGATGGATCAACAACTTAACAATTGAGTTCGGCTGGTTGCCGAGCCGAGCCCGCCATGTCCGACGCCCCGCAATACCCCGTCACCGATGCCGTCCTGGAGGCCCTGGCCGTCACCCGCCGGGGGGTGGATGAGCTCCTCCCCGAGGCCGAATGGACGAAGAAGCTCGCCCGTTCCGCCGCGACCGGCGTGCCGCTGCGCATCAAGCTAGGCCTAGACCCGACGGCGCCCGACATCCATGTCGGCCACACCGTGGTGCTCAACAAGATGCGCCAGCTGCAGGACCTCGGCCACCAGGTCATCTTCCTGATCGGCGACTTCACCTCCCTGATCGGCGACCCCTCCGGCCGCAACGCCACGCGCCCGCCGCTGACCCAGGAGCAGATCCGGGCCAACGCCGAGACCTACTACGCCCAGGCGAAGCTCGTGCTCGACCCGGCGCGCACCGAGATTCGCTACAACTCCGAGTGGAGCGAGCCGCTGGGTGCCGTGGGCATGATCCAGCTTGCCGCCAAGTACACCGTGGCCCGCATGATGGAGCGCGACGACTTCACCAAGCGCTACGCCGCCGGCACGCCGATCTCGGTGCACGAGTTCCTGTACCCGCTGATGCAGGGCTACGACTCGGTCGCGCTCAAGAGCGACCTCGAACTGGGCGGCACCGACCAGAAGTTCAACCTGCTGATGGGCCGGCACCTGCAGCAGGAATACGGCCAGGAGCCGCAGTGCATCCTGACCATGCCCTTGCTCGAAGGGCTGGACGGCGTCGAGAAGATGTCCAAGTCCAAGAACAACTACATCGGCATCACCGAGCCGGCCAACACGATGTTCGCCAAGGTGCTGTCCATCAGCGACGTGCAGATGTGGAAGTGGTACGAGCTGCTGTCCTTCAAGTCGCTGGCCGAGATCGCCGCGCTGAAGGCCGAGGTGGCAGGCGGCCGCAACCCGAAGGATGCGAAGGTGATGCTGGCCAAGGAGATCACCGCGCGCTTTCACAGCGCCGCGGCAGCCGAGGCAGCCGAGCAGGATTTCAACAACCGCGCCAAGGGCGGCATCCCGGACGAGATTCCCGAAGTGCAGCTCAGCGGCGCGCCGATGGGCATCGCCCAGGTCCTCAAGGCCGCAGGGCTGGTGGCTTCGACGAGCGAAGGCCTGCGCATGATCGAGCAGGGCGGCGTGCGGCGCTCCGGCGAGGTGCTGTCGGACAAGGGCCTGAAGCTTGACGCCGGCGAGCACGTGCTGCAGGTCGGTAAGCGCAAGTTCGCGCGCGTGCTGCTGGGCTGACGGCCCCCACGCCTCAGGCGCGGGAGCGCCGCTTGTCCGCGTACATCCGGCTGTCGCTGCGCGCCAGCAGCGCCTGCATCGACTCACCCGCCCGCGCCTGATCCAGCCCCACACTGATGCTGACTTGCAGCCCGGGAGCGATCGTCTGCCAGTCGTGGTCGCGGATGGCCGTCTTCATGCGGGTGCACGCCTGCTCCGCGGCGGACAGCAGCGACTGACCGAACAGCACGACGAATTCGTCGCCGGCCAGCCGCGCCACGAAATCCTCGGCACGCACGGCACCCGCCAGCAACTGGGCCACCACCTTCAGCACCTCGTCGCCCACCAGGTGAGAGAAGCTGTCGTTGATGTGCTTGAAGCGATCGACGTCAATGAGCGCGACGCAGGTACCGGCAGCGGCCGCAGTGCCGGCGGCCATGCGCGCCATCAGCCTGCGTTCGAGGGCGCGCCGGTTCGGGATGCGGGTGAGGCTGTCCTCCAGCGACATCTGTTCCAGCATCTGCGAGCGGGACGCCAGTCGCTGGATCTGGTCCGCCGAGGCGCGTGCCTGGAGCTGCCAGGCCGCCGCGCGGTCGCGGCTGTCCAGAGCCTCCAGTCGCAGGATCTGCTCGCGCTGGCGCAGGCGCCGCAGTTCGTCGGCCTCGGCGCGGCTGTCCCCCCGGCGTCGCTCCAGCGTGGCCACGACGACGTGGCCGAGGCACGCCAGCTCTTCGTGCTCCGCCTGCACGGCAGCCGCAATCATCTCCCGTGCCAGGTCCACCGCCAGCCCCATGTCGCCGCAGGCCGCAGCGGCTTCGCTTTCAAGCCAACGACGCAGTGCCGTCAGCCAGCTGGTGCGGCTGTGGCGCACTTCCCAGGCATCGCACGACATCAGCTGCGACGAAGCGCGGTCGATTTCGCCTGCCCATGCGGCGGCCATGCCGTTAAGCACATGGTTCAGCGTGCGAGTCGTGACGACCAGCCCCGGCAGGAGCCCCTCGTCGCCATGGCGATCGATGATGTCCGCGCAGTCGGCAAGGCGCGCCTTGAGTTTGTCCACCGAGGGTGTCGCGCCCTGTTCGAAACGCAAGACGGCGCAGCGGCAAATCTCCAGGAACGCGAGGTTGAGCAAGGGTTGCAGCGGGCTCGTGCCGGGCTGGTCGGCATGCAGCAAGTCCGCTGAGCGTTCCAAGGCCGCCTCGGCGCGCACGAAGTCGCGCCCCCACAGGAAGGCGGTGCCGAGGTAGTTGTGGGCCAGCGGCTGCAGGTGCGACAGCGCCATCCGCTCGGACAGCGACACCGCAATCAGCGCGCTTTCGACGGCCTCGTCGGAGCGGCCCAGGCTGGCCGCGGTGTGCGAGAGCGTGGTCAGCGCCATCACCTCGCCGGACAGGTCCTGCGCCATGCGCAGCAGATGCACCGCGGACTGGCTGTTGCCAAAGGCCCGCCGCAATCGCGACATCTGGCGGTCGCAGTCGGCCAGGCAGGCCAGGGCGCGGCCCTCGTGCAGCGGATCGCGGCGCGCCTGCGCGAGCTTCAGCACCTGGCGTGCCAGGTCAGTCGCCAGTTCGACGTCACCCCGCGCCAGCGCTTCGTGCGCACGCAGCAGTGCTGCGTCATCTTCGTTCTGTCCGGTCACGCGCGCCCCCGCGGCCTCTCGAATGCTTTGGGCGTGATCGTCGCGCCTCCCGGCACTGCCATGTCGCGCCGTGCCGCCCGCGCGCGGGCCAAAGCGATGATTCCTGCACGACAGCGACCGGTCGCTGCCCCGCCCGCCCGCCCGCCAGAGAAGCTAGGGGGGCGAGGGAGGGGGAGCCTGGGGAGTTGCATCCGCCGCCAGGCTGCCCCCGTACAAGGCCCCAGATGCCAAGCCGGCATCGCCCCACAGGATGCCCTCGATGAAAGCTCTTCCCACCCGCTGCGCCCTCGGCGCCGCCCTGTTCTGCCTCGCTGCCTTTGCCCAGGCTTCCAGCCACCGCGAAGCGCCCTTCATCACGACCGTGCCCAAGGTCGATGCGACGGACTTCTACATGTTCCGCAGCTACGAAGCGGGCCGTGACGGCATGGTCACGCTGATCGCCAACTACCAGCCGTTGCAGGACGGCTACGGTGGCCCGAACTACTTCTCGATGGACCCCAACGCGCTGTACGAGATCCACATCGACAACAACGGCGACGCCAAGGAAGACATCACCTTCCAGTTCCGCTTCAAGAACAAGCTCGCCGGCGACGGCAAGGGCGTGGCGCTCACGGTCGGTGGCAAGTCGGTCAACATCCCGCTCATCCAGGCCGGCGGCGTCTCCAACGTGAAGGACGCCAACCTGCAGCTCAACGAAAGCTACACGCTGACCGTCGTTCGCGGTGACCGGCGCAGCGGCACGGCCCAGGCCATCACGCATGCCACGACCGGAGCGGCCACGTTCGACAAGCCGGTCGACAACATCGGCAAGAAGACCATCGCCGACTACGCCGCCTACGCGGCCAAGCACATCTACCCGATCACGATCCCCGGCTGCGCGACGCAGGGACGCGTGTTCGTCGGCCAGCGCCAGGACCCGTTCGCGGTCAACCTCGGCACCATCTTCGACTTGGTCAATGCGCCCGTGTCCGTCATCACCGACCCGTCGCTCATCAATGCGGCGCCCAACACCATCGGTGACAAGAACGTCACCACGCTGGCGCTGGAAATCCACAAGGACTGCCTGAAGTCGGCGGGCGACGACGTCATCGGCGGCTGGACGACCGCCAGCATGCGCCAGGGGCGTCTGCTCAACCCGATGCCGGCCAGCGGCCACCAGACCAGCGAGAAGGCCGGCGGCGCCTGGGTGCAGGTGTCGCGCCTGGGCATGCCGCTCGTCAACGAAGTGGTCATCGGCCTGAAGGACAAGGACAAGTTCAACGGCTCCAAGCCCAAGGACGACGCCCAGTTCGCCGACTACGTCACCAACCCAACGCTGCCGGCGCTGCTGGAGATTGCGCTGGCCTTGCCCAACACCGCGCCGACCAACTTCCCGCGCAACGACCTCGTCACGACCTTCCTCACCGGGATCAAGGGCGTGAACCAGCCCAAGACAGTCACACCGTCGGAGATGCTGCGCCTGAACACCGCGATCAACCCCGTGCCGTTCGCGCAACAGAACCGCCTGGGCATCGTGGGCAACATCCTCGCGGGCGGCAATGACAACGCCGGCTTCCCGAACGGCCGTCGGCCCAAGGACGATGTCGTAGACGTGTCGCTGGTGGCGGTGATGGGTGGCCTGTGCGTGGCCAACGGCGACACCGACAAGCTGGGCTTCGGCGCAGCCTGCAAGCCGTCAGCGGTGCCGCTGGGCGCCACCTCCTTGAAGCTGCATGACGCGGTCGACCAGGCGGTGGTGCCCCTGCTGCCGGCCTTCCCCTACCTCAACACGCCCATCGCGGGCACGAAGTGAAGGAGGCCACCATGACCTCGGCCAAGACCACGTCCCTGGCAGTTGCGGCGGCGGCTCTGCTCGCCGCCTGCGGCGGCAGTGACTACGGCAGCGTGACACCGCCCCCGCCGCCGCCGCCCCCACCGGCACCGGTGACCGCGGTGCCGGACAGTGCCATCGCATCATCTGGTGCCCTCGTCAGCTATCTGCAGGCTCAGAAGGCTGATGACGAGATGTCCGACGCCCTGACCTTGCCGTCTGCGGACGCCGCCGTCAGCGAGACGGACGAGCCGCAGAGCTTGTGAAGCGTCTGACGGCGTTGCTGCTGTGGCTGCCGCTGGTGGCTGCAGCGGCCCCCTGGGTGCCACGCAGCGATGCCGACGTCGTGCAGCGCCTGCCCTACCGCCCCGACGCGGCAGAGCGGGCGCGACGCGACGCCCTGGCGCGCGATCCGGCGCAGCTGCCGCTGGCGGCCGCGGCGGCGCGCCAGGCGTTGGAGCGCGCACGGGTGCATGGCGACCCGCGCGAGCTGGGCGTGGCCGAGGCCGTGCTGGCTCCCTGGTGGGCCCGCGTCGATGCACCGGCCGAGGCCGTGCTGCTGAGGGCGCGCGTACTGCAGGCGCGGCACGATTTCGACCTCGCGGCTGCGCAGTTGCGCAGCCTGCTGGCACGCGAGGATCTCGCACCCGCAGAACGTGCCCAGGCCCTGCTGGACGCCGCGGCGCTGCACCAGCTGCGCGCTGAACTGCCCGAGGCACGTGCGCTGTGCGCGCAATTGCAGCCGCTGGCGCCACAGCCCGCCGCAGCCTGCCTGGCCGAATTGGACAGCCTCGGTGGCCAGGCGCGCGCTGCGGCCCAGGTGCTGGCACAGCTCGGAGGCGCTCGCGCGCGCGATCCTGGCCTGGCTCTCGTCCGTGCGGAGCTCGCCGAGCGACTCGGCGACGACGCCCAGGCGCCGGCGCTCTACCGCCTCTCGCTCGCCGGCGAAGACACCGTCTACACCCGGGCCGCGCTCGCCGACTGGTTGCTGGCGAGAAAGCGTGCGGCCGAAGCCCTGGCGCTGCTGGCGCGTTCGCCTGACGCCGAGGCCGATGCGCTGCTGCTGCGTCGCGTCATCGCGCTCGAACAGCTCGGCCGCCGCGATACAGGGCTGGTTGCCACGCTGCGCGAGCGCCTGGCAGCGGGCGAACGCCGCGAGCCGGGACGGCATGCGCGCGAGCAGGCCCGCTTCGCGCTGGACGTGGACGGGCAGCCGCGTGAGGCCCTGCGTCTGGCGCAGAAGAACTGGCAGCTCCAACGCGAGCCGGTCGATGCCGTGCTGCTGATGCGGGCCGCGCAGGCCGCCGGCGCCGAAGGCCAGCCGGTGCTGGCGTCGCTGGCACGTGAACTCCGTGCCAAAGGCTGGCAGGATGCGCGCCTGGCCGCCCTAGACCGGAGCTTCTTGCCGTGACCCGTCTTCTGCTGATGCTGTTTGCGCTCGTGTGCAGTGCTGCCCAGGCGCATCAGGCGAGCGAGGCCTACCTCGTCTACCGTGTCGAGGGTGCCGCGATCGAGCAGCGGCTGGATGTCGCGCTGCGCGACCTGGACCGCGACCTCACGCTGGATGCCAATGGCGATGCCGAGTTGAGCTGGGGCGAAGTGCGGGCACGCTGGCCCGACATCGAAGCGCTGGCCGATGACGGCGTGCGTTTCACGGCCGACGGTGCGGCCTGCACGCGGCTGGACCGGGGGCCACCGCAGCTCGACGAGCACAGCGACGGCACCCATGCCGTGCTGGTGAGTCACTGGCGCTGCCCGCAGGATGTGCATGAACTGCAGGTCGACTACCGACTCTTCGCCCGCACCGACGCGGCCCATCGCGGTCTGGCGCGCATTGCCGGCACGGCGGGTGAGCCCCGTGTCCTCGTGCCGGGCCGGGGGCCGCAGACGCTGAGTGCGGAGCAGCGCAGCGTCACCGGCTTCATCGCCGAAGGCATCGCTCACATCGCCAGTGGGCTCGACCATGTGCTGTTCCTCGTCACCCTGCTGCTCGTGGCCGTGTGGCGTCGCGACGGCCGCGGTTGGGCACCGCGGGACAGTGCGCGCAGCGCCTTCGCCGAGACATTGCGGCTGGTCACCGCGTTCACACTGGCTCACTCGGTCACGCTCGGCCTCGCGGCCAGCGGCCTGATCGATCCACCGGCCGCCGTGGTGGAGTCGTTGATCGCGCTCACGGTGCTGCTTGCTGCGCTCGACAATCTGCGCCCCTTCGTGCCGGGGCCGCGCTGGCTGATGGTGGGGGCCTTCGGTCTCGTGCACGGTATCGGCTTTGCCGGTCCGCTCAAGGACCTCGGCCTGCGGGGCGCCGAACTCGTTCTGCCGCTGATGGCCTTCAACCTCGGTGTCGAGCTTGGCCAACTGGCCGTCGTCGCGCTGCTGCTGCCAGCGGCACTGTGGTGTCGGCGTGCGGTGGTGTACCGGCGCTGGATCGTGCCGGGGGGATCGGGCGCCATCGCGGTGCTGGCGCTGTTGTGGTGCGTGGAACGCAGCTTGGCCGTGCAGTTGCTGCCGTGACGACCGGCCGCCGGCGGCGTCCCTGAGGGACCGGGCGCCTGCCGACGTGCCGCTCAGCCGGCGGCTACACCCAAGGCCACATGGCCGGCCGGCACGTGTGCCGCGGCGCTGGCGATGTGCCCGGCCTGGTCGTCGAAGAAGAAATCCGGTTCGAACTCCCGCAGGAACTCGCCCTTGGCCAGGCCGCCGAGGAACATCGCTTCATCGACTTCGATCTGCCAGTCCATCAGCGTGCGGATGGCGCGCTCGTGCGCCGGCGCGCTGCGCGCCGTGACGAGGGCCGTGCGCACCCGCATGCCGCCGGCTGGGCTGTGCTGCAGCCGGTGCAGGGCTTCGAGCACCGGCTTGAACGGGCCGGCGGGCAGCGGCTGGTGGGCGCGCGAGGTCTCGTGGGCCTGGAAGGCGGCCAGGCCGTCGCGTTGGAACACCTGCTCGGCTTCGTCGGAGAACAGCACCGCATCGCCGTCGAAGGCGATGCGCAGCTCGCCCGGATGCGCGGCCGAGGCCCGGGCCGCCTGCGGCATCACCCGCGCCGCGGCCACACCCGCCAGCAGGGCCTGGCGCACGTCGGCCTCGTTGGCCGACAGGAAGAGCTGCGCCGACAGCGGCCGCAGATAGCGCCACGGTGAGGCGCCGCGGGTGAACACCCCACGCTCGATGGTCAGGCCGTAGTGCTTGGCCGAGCGGAACACCCGCATGCCCGAGATCGGGTCGTTGCGCGACACCACCACCACCTCCACCTGCGGCGTGCCGCCGGCATTGAAGGCCAGCAGCTTCTGCACCAGCGAGAAGGCGACGCCCGGGGGCGCGGGTTCGTCCAGCCGCTGCTGCTGCAGGGCCATGTAGGCGCGGTCGTCGGCCGCTTCGAAGACCTGGTTCTCGGCCTCGAAATCGAACAGCGCGCGGGACGAGATGGCAACGACGAGTTGACCGTTCAGGGTGGCTGGCATGAGGCCGATGTTAGGGGCCGAACCGGGGCCGGAGGCGACTACCATCGTCGGCCTGTCGGCGCCGGTCTTGGCGGTGCCGGGCTGGCACACCAGATGAATGAGCTGCGGGAGGCTCTGGATGCAAAAACTCGCTCGCGTGACGCTGCTGCGATCGCGCCACCCCGAGCAACGCCGTGTCGTGGAGCTCGTGGCCCTGGACACCGCCGCCGGCTCGCGCTGCGTCGTGACCCTGCGCGACGGCGAGCGTGAGTCCACGCTGACGCCAAGCCCCTGCGACGAGGCCGAAGCGCGTCGCCGTGCCGTCGAGTACCTGCGCCGCCGTCTGTCGGCGGGTGACGGGCTGTTGTCGCAACAGGGCTTCCCGGAGCTGGCGGACTGGGCGCCCGAGCCCGCGGCGCCGGCCGCTGCCGTGCCGGCGCAGGCCTCGTCAGCGGCTGGGTCGGTGCCGGCGTCGGTCGCGGCGCTGGTGGCGCGCTTTCAACCGGCGCGCTGGAAGCTGGAGGCGCCGGCCCGTCGTGCACGGGCCGCCTGGCGCGTGGCGGAGTGCAGCGACGCACAGTCGGCGGGGGCCGCACAGCAGGCGCTGCGCGGGTTGGTGCCGCGCCTGGTCGAGCTGCTGGGCACCGGCGATGACCTGCTCGACCTGTGCCTGGCCGTGGCCATCGGCCGGCTGGGCGACCCCGGCGCGCGCGAGGCCATGCAGATGCTGTCGCTGCAGGGGCGCAGCCCGGCCACCTGCCGGGCCGCCCGGCAGGCCGGGCTGATGCTCGCGACGCCCGCCCAGCAGGCCGAGCACGCCGCCGGGCTGCTGCCCGACTGGCAGGAGGAACTGGCCAGCGAGCTGCCGGCAGCGGCGCTGCTGTCGCGCCTCGAGAGCGCCTTGCCGCTGCGCGCCACGACCTGGGCCCCGCTGCTCACCGATTGGTACGACATCGCCCTCGTGCGCCCCGAGGCCCGAGCGACCCTGCTGGGCCTGCTGCGCGTGCTGCCGCTGCAGGCACCGCATTTCCAGGGCATTCGCTACGTTTACAAGGCCGCCGAGATGCGGCGTGACAGCGAGGTGCTGGGCCTGCTGCACGCCAGGTTCGAGAACGCCACGGCCGCGGTGGGGCCGGCGGGCAGCCGGCGCTATCGCTCGCCCACCACGGGCGGCTGGCTGCAGCGTGCCGTGGGCGGTGCACGGGCCCCGGCCCATGCCTTCGGCAGCAAGACGCGCGACTACCTCCGCTTGAGGGCCTGGCGCCAGCTGCGCCGCCTGGCGGCGCTGCAGCACCCCTTCGCGCCCGAACTGGCCGTGTCCCTGCTGCTCGGGCTCGTGGACGACGAGCAGGAGTCGCCCCGCGAGGAGCTGCGCTGGATGCTGGTGCACGGCCGCTATGAACGCGCGACCCGGCTGCACCACCGCGGCGCGGGCTGGCTGCTCGTGCCTCGCCTGCTGCTGGCGCGTTGGCCGGGCCTGCACACGAGCGCGCGGGCGCGGCGCTGGTGGACCCACCAGCCGCTGGACACCTCGCGGCCGTTCACGCAGCGGCCCGAGGCGCTGCAGGCCATGTGGGACGCGCACCCCGAGGCCTTGCTGCGCCTGGCGCTGCACAGCCGCAGCGCGCTGGTGCAGGCGGTCGTGGCGCGCGCGCTCGACGACCATGCCGGTTTCCTTGCTCAGCAGCCCCCGGGTGTCATCGGCAGCCTGCTGCGCAGCCCGTATGAAGTCGCGGCGGCCCTGGGCTTGCGCGTGGCGCGGGAACGGCTGGCGGCGCTGACCGACACCGCCGACCAGGTGCCCTGGCTGCTGCTGATGGCCACCAGCGCCCATGCGCCGGCGCGCGACCATGCCCTGCTGCACCTGGCGGGTGACCCGGCTGCCTTCGCCCGGCATCCGGCGCTGGTCGTCGCGCTGCTGCTCTCCGTCGATTCGCGAGCCCGGCGGCAGGGGCAGGGGCTGGCGCTGTTGTCGCCCGCCGAGCCGCTGCTGCACGAGCTGCTGGCAGCGCTGCTGGCCGCGGACGCGGACGATGCCGGCCTGACCGCGGGCGCCGCCCTGGCCGAGCAGTTGCTGCAGGGGCCGCTGGCCGGCACAGCGGCGGGCTGGCAAGGGCTCGGGGCCTTGATGCCCTTGCTCGAGCAGGCGGCCGCACCGGTCGTCAGCTTTGCCGTGAGCTGGCTGCTGCTGCACCCCGCCGGGTTGGCCGTGGTGCCGGCGTCCGTGTTCACGCGGCTGCTGGGGGCGACGGATGACGCGCTGCGGGCCTGCGGTGCCCGCTTGCTGGCCGCGCTGCCTGACGACGTGCTGGCCGCGCAGGTGGAGCTGCTCGTCACGCTGGCCACACAGCCCGCTGCGAGCGTGCGCGCGGCGGTCGGCCCGGCCCTGATGCGCCTGGCGCGCGGCGACACCGCCCTGGGCCAGACGCTGGCCGGCCGGCTGCATGCGGCGCTGTTCCAGGCCGAATCCGGCGACGGTCTGCATGACGACCTGCTGCAGTGGCTGACGCAGGATCTCGCGGCCTTCGCCCCCGCACGGGACCCATCCGGCGTGTGGCGTGCGCTGCAGGCGCGCAGCGGCGGGGCGCAGCGCTACGGCGCCTGGGCGCTGCAGGCGCGGTCGGCGGGTGACTACAGCCTGCGCCAGCTCGCCACGCTGGCCCGGCATGCCGACGTGGGCGTGCGCCGCTGGGCCATGCAGGCGCTCGACGCCCGGCTGCCGGCGCAGCCCACGCCGGATGACGCCGCCGAGCTGCTGCCGCTGGCCGACGCGGGCTTCGACGACGCGCGGGCCTACGCGCAAGACCTGTTCGGTGACCGGCTGGCGGACGACGCGCTCAGCGTGGAGCTGCTGATCACCTGGGTCGACCATCCGCAGGCCTGGGTGCAGGCGCTAGGCCGCAGCCGGCTCGTGCGGCGCATGAGTGCGGCCGATGCCGCGCTGTGCTTGACGCGCCTGAGCCAGCACCCGAGCCCGCAGGTGCAGCTGTTCGTCACGCAGTGGCTGCTGGAGCTGCCCACCGACGACCCGGTGGTGCTCGCACAGCGCCTGCGCTCGCTGACGCCCTACCTGCTCACCGTGCTCAGCCAGGTCCACCGTGGTCGGGTGGCCAAGACCCGCGTCACCGAATTCCTGCGCGCGCAGGTGCAGGCGCCCGAGACGGCGGCCGTGGTGGCGGAGATCTTCGCCCGCCAGGTCGTCACCGCCAGCCTGACCGACAAGCCCCAGTACATCGCCGGCCTGCGCGACATCGCTCGCCGCCACCCAGCCCTGCCGCTGCCCTTCCTGGCCTGGCAGCAGCCCGGCGTTCACGCTCGCTGAACCATGCAATTCCGCTACAAGTACTACGGCGAGAGCACGGTGGATGACCGTGCCACCGAGCAGGCGTTCAGCCTGGCGCCGGACACGCTGCGCCCGCCCACGCATTTCGAGGGCGTGCTGCGGCGCGACTCGCATGCGCATCTGGTGTTCCGCGAGGCCTTGTCGGCCCTGCATTCCGTGGTGGTCAGCGACCTGCGCGTGCGCGGCCGCGACCCCGCGGCCTACCAGGCCTGGCTGCAGGCCAACGAGGCACAGCTTCTGGCCAGCTTCATGGCCCGCGCCCAGTCGCTGAAGGCGCAGGCGGCCGACATCCGCGCCGAACTCAGCCAGCTGCGCGACCGCAAGGCGGCGCTGCTCGCCCCCTTCTTCAAGGCCCGCAAGCGGTACTTCGATTGGCTCTACCAGGCCAACCGCGACGCCTGGTTCGTGCTCGACCCGGTCATCACCGTGCACCCGGAGCGCCTGCTGTTCGAGGCCTTCAGCCAGGACGAGTCCAGCTACTGCGCCGTCAGCATCCGGCACGATGTGTTCGACCGGGTCGGCGAGATGGCCTGCGGCACGACCAACATCGACTACTCCGCCAGCCTGTTCGAGCAGTTCCAGAAGATCCGCGACTACAAGGCGACGCGCTTCGCGGTGGACCCGTCCGGCTTCACGGTCCGCACCGCCGACGACCCGGCCTTCCGCGAGGAGAAGATCGACCTGCCCGACAGCTGGGTGCGGGGCTTCCTGCAGGTGTCCAGCGCGATGACGCTGCCGGCTACCGTGCTGGAGCTGCATCCGATGGACCTGCACAACCTGTGCAGCCTGCTGCGGCAGCGCAAGGAGCGCGCCGGGCCCCGCTCGCTGCGGTTCGAACTGGCGCCGGGGCAGCCCGCGCGCATGGTGCTGGAGCCCTGGAACATCGAGCTGACGGCACGGCGCAGTGCAATCGTCGGCGCGCCGCTGTCCGAGCCGCGCAGCGTGCGGCTGTGGGGGCGGCGGCGCCTGCTGACGCTGGAGCGGCTGATCGCGCTGGCCACCCGCGTGCGCGTGCACCTGCTGGGCTCGGGCATGCCGAGCTTCTGGGTGGTGGAGATGGGCGACGTGACGGTCACGCTCGGCCTGTCGGGCTGGACGGCCAACGACTGGTCGGCCGCTGGCCGCTTCGACCTGCTGCAGGCGCGGCACGAGGTCAGTGAGCCCGCGAAGCTGGCCGTGGCCCAGGCCCTGCAGTCGTGCTGGCTCGCGACGCCCGCTGAACTGGCCCAGCGCACCGGGCTGGCGCAGGCGGATGTCGACGCCGCGATGACGCTGTGGGTGCAGGCCGGCCGCGCGATCTTCGACCTGCCTACCGGGCGCTACGCCTGGCGTGAACTAGCGCGCGAGCCGCTGCCGCTGGAGACCTTGCGGTTTGCCAGCCCCGAGGAGGCCGCAGCGCTCGCGCTGGTGCATGCCCGCGGTGTGCGCCTGGGTGGGCTGCGCCGGGAGGGGGCTCGCACGCTCATCGAGGGCACGGTCAAGGAGCGCGACCGCGCGTTCACGCCCCGCCTGACGCTGAATGCCGACCAGCAATTGCAGGACGCCCAGTGCAGCTGCAATTTCTACAGCCAGAACAAGCTCCGACGCGGCCCCTGCGCGCACATGCTGGCCCTGCGCCAGCTGGCCCAGCCGCGGCTGGACGACAACGCCGACAGGGGGGCGTGATGACGAGAACTGTGGCTACACTGCTGCCGGGTGCAGTGCGTGGGCTCTTGCAATCCGGGCGGTGTTTCGCCGCCCTTGTGAACTGCCGTTCTACGCACCACGGGAGCTGTCTTCACTGTGCCGGGCTGCCACCCGTCGCGCCATGCCGATGGGGTTCGCTCCGAACGCATGAGCGCGACGGGTGGCGCCCGGCGTCGAGTGGACAGCTCCCGTCCTTCAAGCCTTGCAGGCTCTTCGATGAGGAGCGCACTGCACCCACCTTGACTCCCCGGCCTGAGCGGGCCGTCCTGCGCGGAGGTCGCGCATGAGCGAGCGCATGCCCACCCGCGCCGAACTGCTCGCCCGCATTGCGGCCAGCAGCAAGGAAGATGTCGTGCTGGCCGAGATGCGCCGCCTGGGCTACTGGCCCGGCGAGGCTGGCCAGCCGGTCATCCAAGCCGCCCTGCTGGAACGCGAGGCCGAGCTTCAACAGGCGCTGTCGGCCCTGCAGGAGGAGTTGCGTGTCAAGGGCGACCCGCAGGCCGCGCTGCAGGCGATGCGCCGCGAGCGCATGGCCCAGGCCCGCGAGCAGCGCGAGGCCCGCGCCCAGGCCCGCGAGCGCGAGCGCTACGAGCGCGCGCTGCGCTGGCATGAGCGCCGCAAGATGGAGGCCGGCTACCTCGGCCCCGGTGTGTCCGGCGGCCTGGGGGCCGAGGTCGACCCCGAGGCCGTCAAGGCGCGCCTGGCGGCTGCGGGCCTGCCGGCCCTGACCACGCCGTCGGAGCTGGCGCAGGCCATGGGCCTGAGCCTGCCGGAACTGCGCTTCCTGTGCTTCCACCGCGAAGTGGCGCGCACCACCCACTACCGGCGCTTCCAACTGCCCAAGAAGACAGGCGGTGTGCGCACCATCTCGTCGCCGATGCCGCGCCTGAAGCGGGCGCAGTATTGGGTGCTCGACAACCTGCTGGCCAAGGTGCCCAGCCATGCGGCAGCCCACGGCTTCCTGCCGGGGCGCAGCATCGTCAGCAACGCCGCCCCGCATTGCGGGCAGGACGTGGTCATCAACCTCGACCTGAAGGACTTCTTCCCGAGCATCCATTTCCCGCGCATCAAGGGTGTGTTCCGCGGGCTGGGCTATGGCGATGCGGTGGCCAGCCTGCTGGCCCTGCTGTGCAGCGAGAACGTGTGCGACGAGCTCAGCGTGGACGGCGAGCGCTTCTTCGTCGGCGGCAAGGGCCGCGAGCGGGTGCTGCCCCAGGGGGCGCCGACCAGCCCGATGCTGACCAACCTTCTGTGCCGCAAGCTGGACCGTCGCCTGCAGGGCCTGGCCTTGAAGCTTGGCTTCTCCTACACCCGCTATGCCGACGACCTGAGCTTCTCGGCCGCGGGCGACGCGGCCCAGCGCGTGGGCCGCCTGCTGCGCCAGGTGCATCACGTGCTGCGCGACGAGGGCTTCACGCCCCACCCCGACAAGCAGCGCGTCATGCGCCGCGGCGCCCGCCAGGAGGTGACGGGCGTGGTGGTCAACGACAAGCCCTCGGTGTCGCGCGCGGCGCGGCGCCAGCTCCGCGCAGCCCTGCACCGCGCGGGTCGGCAGGGCGTTCAGGCCGCCACCTGGCAGGGCGAGGCGGCCACGCGCGACGTGCTGGTCGGCTACGCGCGCTTCGTGCACATGGTCAATGCGGCGCAGGGGCAGCCCCTGCTGAAGCAGGCCCTCGCGCTGCCCGGGGCGTCGAGCCACGCGCCGCGGCCGGACGCCTTCCGCGCCCAGGCCGTGAAGGGCGTGGCGCCCGCGCGCCGCAGTGGGCCGTGGTGGGAGGTGGTACCCGCACCCGAGCCGCAACTGGCGCTGACGGCGGGCCAGATGCAGGCGGCGCGGCAGGCGCGCCTCAATGCGGAACGCGCCCAGCGCTCCGGCAAGCCCGCGGTGGCGCCATCAGCCCAGCCGGCGACGGCAACGCCGGGGGCGAGGCCGGTGGCGCGACCGGCACCCGTCGCCGAGCAGCCCGTGCCGTGGAAGCGTTATGGCCTGCAGGTGTTCGGCTATGCGTTCATGGCGCTCGTGCTGCACAGCGCCGCCTTCCTCTTCCTGGCGCTGATCTGGCACAGCCAGTCCTTGAAGAAGCGCGACCTGGGTTGGGGGCGCTTCGGCCTGGGCGTGTTCGTGCTGTCGATCGTGGCGGTGATGCTGAAGGGGCTGCTGGCCCGCTGACCCGGCGGGCGGCTACTGCATGAAGCCCATGCGACCCTTCTTCGAGCTGCTGGCCGGCAGGTCCTCGCACAGCACGGTGGCGCGCTGCGCGAGTCGCGCGTTGCCGAAGGCCGTCATCCAGGCGCGGCGCATCTCGCGCGGGGCGAGCTCGGCCATGCGGTCGAGCACGGCGTCGCTCGGGTGGTCGTCAAAGCGGCGGCCCCAGTCGTGGCTGCTGCGCAGCTTCTGGTAGAGGCGCTGCGCAATCGCGCGGGCGGCAGCGAAGTCGGGTGCCTGCACTTCGAACACGTTCACCCGGTTGAGGATGGGGTCGGGGATCGCGCGGGCATCGTTGGCGGTGGCGACCCAGATCACCTGGCTGGCGTCCACCGCCACTTCGGCGAATTCGTCGATGAAGGCGCTCGCCGTGTCGTGCTCCAGCAGGCTGTACAGCGAGCCGAGCGGGTCGTAGGCCGCCTCGCCGCCGGCCTTGTCGATCTCGTCGACGACCATCACCGGGTTGGCGTACTCGCCCTCCACGAGCGCCTCGAACACCTTGCCTGCCCGGGCGCCTTTCCACTGGCTGGAGGCGCCGGAGAGCACCCAGCCGGCGGTCAGCGAACTCATCGACACGAAGCCCATGCCGGTGCCCAGCAACTCGGCCAGCTGCCGGGCAAAGTGCGTCTTGCCCACGCCCGGCGGGCCGAGCAGCAGCAGCGGCGTGATCTCGAGCGCGTCGCTGCTGTCGTTGCACAGCGCGATCTGGCGGCGCACGTCGTCGAGCACCTCGTGGAAGTTGGGGAGCTCGTCGTAGAGCGCATCCATGATCGGCAGGCCGGAGGGCTTCACCTGGAAGCGCTGCTCCCCCTTTTCGAGCATGCGCTCGTAGGTGGCGCGCAGCGACTCGTGCTCCTTGGGCGGCAGCTTGTCCAGCCGCCGGGAGACGTCTTCCAGCCGGTAGATGCTGCGCATGCGCGCCACCGGGATGCGTGGGGTGGGGACACAGGTGAGGGCGTTACTGCTCATGCCGAGGCTCCTTCCGTGAGCCTATTCAAGCAAAAACCGGGCCCTGCGTGGACCTAGAGGAATCACGGAAACGCCCGCCATTCGTCACAGGTTCACGGGTCGGCCGGCGAGCGGCACCCCGTCACCATGCGCTCCGATGACCAGGAAGGCCAATGAAGCTCATGTCCTGGGGCCCCAGCGCCACGGCTGGCGGCCGGCCCGGGTTCCGCCACGCCCCCCGCACGCACCGGCGCGCACGCAGTGCCGCGCCCCCCCAGCAACTCACGGCGATCCGGCTCCGCCGGTCGCCCGTGAGTGCCCCCTTGAGGGGGCCGCAGCTCCGCTGCGGTAGGGGGTGGTCTATTTCACCCAGGTGTTGAGCTGAATGATCGGCAGCAACACCGCCAGCACGATCAACAGCACCACCGCGCCCATCGCGACGATGAGCAGCGGCTCCAGCAGCGTGGCCGCGGCCATCGAGCGGCGCTGCACCTCGGTGCCGAGCTGGCGCGCGGCGCGGCCGAGCATGTCGGGCAGCTCGCCGGTCTGCTCACCCAGCCGCGCGAACATGGCCAGGATGCCCGGAAAGCGCTTCTTGCCCGCCAGCGCCGAGCCCAGCGGTGCGCCTTCGCGCACCATGACGAGCGCGTCCAGTGCGTCGGCCTGCATCGCGCGGTTGGACAGCGTCTCGGCCGCCGCCTGCAGCGCCTTCAGGATCGGCACGCCGGCAGCGGCCAGCATCGCCAGCGTGCCGGCGAAGCGCGCCGCGTTGTAGCCGCGCGTGAGCCGGCCGAGCAGCGGCAGCGTGAGCAGGGCGGCATCGAAGCGCAGCCGGAATGCGGGTGCCTTGAGCGCATAGCGCAAGGCGACACCGCCCGCGACCAGCGCGCCGAGCATGGCCCAGCCCCAGTTGCGCACGAAGTCGCTGATGGCCAGCATGCCCACGGTGAGCGCCGGCAGCGTGCGCTTGGAGCTCGTGAACACGGTCGCGATCTGCGGCACGACGTAGGTCACCAGGAAGATGATGATGAACACCGAGATCAGCGAGACGATCGCCGGGTAGGCCATCGCGCCCACGACCTTGGCCTTGAGGTCCTGGCGCTCTTCGAGATCGTCGGCGAGCTTTTCCAGCACCTGCCCGAGCGCGCCGCTCTGCTCGCCGGCGGCCACCACGCCGCGGTACACGTCGTCGAACTCGCGCGGTGCCGAGGCCAGTGCGCGGGCGAAGGCCGAGCCGGCGTTCACCTCGGCCTTGAGCTGGCTGATCAGCTCGCGCTGGCGGGTGTCTTCGCTCTCGTCGGCAAGCGCCGTCAACGCACGTTCGATCGGCAGGCCCGACCCGACGAGGCCGGCGAGCTGGCGCGTCCAGACGGCCAGTGCGGTCGGGCTGAACACGCGGCGCGTGAAGCGGCTGCCTTCCTGGGCCCCATGCTGCTGCACCTGCTCGATGCCCAGCGGCGTGAGCCCCAGCGCGCGCACGGCGGCGCGCGCGGCCCGCGGGTTGTCGGCCTCGATCAGGCCGCTGGTCTGGCGGCCGCTGTCGGTGAGCGCTTCGTACTTGTAGGCAGGCACGGTGCGTCGGCCTATTCGCGCGTGACGCGGAGCACTTCTTCGAGCGACGTGATGCCGGCCGCGATCAGGCGCTCACCGTCCTCACGCATCGAGCGCAGCCCGGCGGCCTGTGCGGCGGCGAGCAGTTCGCTTTCGGCGGCCCGGTTGTGGATCAGGCTGCGCACGGCGTCGTCCGCCACCATCAGTTCGTACACGCCGGTGCGGCCCTTGTAGCCGGTGCTGCCGCAGGCGTCGCAGCCGACGGGGTGCCAGCGGCCTTCGCCATCCTGGCGCTTGCACACCGGGCACAGGCGGCGCACCAGGCGCTGGGCGAGCACGCCGAGCAGCGAGCTGCTGAGCAGGAAGGGCTCCACGCCCATGTCGGTCAGGCGGGTGACGGCGCTGGGCGCGTCGTTGGTGTGCAGCGTGGCCAGCACCAGGTGGCCGGTGAGCGAGGCCTGGATGGCGATCTGCGCGGTTTCATAGTCGCGGATTTCGCCGATCATGATCACGTCCGGGTCCTGGCGCAGGATGGCGCGCAGGGCCTTGGCAAACGTCAGGTCGATCTTGCTGTTGACCTGCGTCTGGCCGATGCCGGGCAGCTCGTACTCGATCGGGTCTTCCACGGTCAGCACGTTGGTGGTGCTGGTGTCCACGGTCTGCAGCGAAGCGTACAGCGACGTCGTCTTGCCCGAGCCGGTCGGGCCGGTGACCAGCACGATGCCGTGCGGCTGCTGCACGAGGCGCTTGAAGGCCGACAGCACCTGGCCGTCCATGCCCAGGCCTTCGAGCGTGAACTTGGATTCGCTCTTGTCCAGCAGGCGCAGCACCGCGCGCTCGCCGTGGGCACTCGGCAGCGTCGACACCCGCACGTCGATCGCGCGGCCGCCGATGCGCAGCGAGATGCGGCCGTCCTGAGGCAGGCGCTTCTCGGCGATGTCGAGCTCGGCCATGATCTTCAGGCGCGAGATCAGTGCGGCATGCAGCGCGCGGTTGGGCTGCACCACCTCGCGCAGCGTGCCGTCCACGCGGAAGCGCACCGAGCTGCTGCGCTCGTAGGGCTCGATGTGGATGTCGCTCGCGCCGTCCTTCGCGGCCTGCGTCAGCAGCGCGTTGAGCATGCGGATGATCGGCGCGTCGTTGGCCGCTTCGAGCAGGTCTTCCACGGCGGGCAGGTCCTGCATCATGCGGGACAGGTCCACCGCGCTCTCCACTTCGCCCACCACGACCGCGGCACTGCTCTCGCTGCCGGCGTAGGCGGCGTTGATGCGCTCCGTCAGCGAGGGCGCGGCCAGGGATTCCAGCCGGTCGACGGCGTACTGGCGCTGCACCTCGGAGAGCGTGGCCCAGCCCACCTCGGGCGGCGCCCAGAGGGTGAGCGTGTTGCCGTCGTCCTCCAGCAGGACGGTGTTCGCCTTGGCGAAGGCGTAGGGCAGGGGGTGGCGGGTCGCGGCCATGGGACTGCGGTGCCTTACTGCTGGGGCAGCGGCTTGCGGGGCGAGGCCGCCTGCGGGTCGGGCAGCACCGGTGCGCCGGTGTCGGGCAGCATCATGCTCTTCTGGGGCTGGGCGCCTTGCTGCACGGCGCGGATGCTCTCGTAGCGGTCCAGCGTGAGCTGGTTGCTGCTCTCGGCGGTGCGCAGCACGACCGGGCGCAGGAAGACCATCAGGTTGCTCTTCACGCGCTTGCGGTTCTTGCTGGTGAAGAGGTTGCCGATGACCGGGATCTTGGACAGGCCGGGCACGCTGTCGTCGCCGTCCTGGTATTCGTCCTTGAGCAGGCCGCCCAGCACGATGACGTCGCCGTCGTCCACGACGATGGAGGTCTCGATGGCGCTCTTGTCCAGCGTCGGGCCCGTGGTGCCGTTGGAGCCCGGCACGACGGACGAGTTCTCCTGGTAGACCACCATCCGCACCGTGCCGCCCTCGCCGATCTGGCTCTTGACCTTGAGGGTCAGGCCGACGTCCTTGCGGTCGACGGTGGTGAACGGGTTGACCGTGCCGCCGGTGCTGGTGGCGCCGGCGTAGGAACCGGTCACGAAGGGCACGTTCTGGCCGATGACGATGCGCGCCTCTTCGTTGTCCAGCGCGACGAGGTTGGGCGTGGACAGCACGTTCGCACCGGTCTGGCTCTCGAAGAAGTTGGCCACCGCACCCAGCGTGTAGATGCTGCCGAACTTCTTCAGGAAGCCGATGTTCAGGCCGGTCGGCGCCGCGCCGCCGCTGGTCAGGGCGGAGCGCACGCCCGCCGTGCCGCCGGCGACGACCCCGGTCGCGTTGATGATGTTGGCCAGCCCGGTGCCGAAGTTCGTGCCCGCGGCGGTGATCGTGCTGTCGCCCTTGGAGCCGAACACGTTCTGCCACTGCACGCCGAACTGCGCGGCCTTGGTGTTGTCGATCTTGACGATCAGGGACTCGACGTAGATCTGGGCGCGGCGTGCGTCGAGCTGCTCGATGACCGCGCGCACCTGGCGGTACAACGGCTCTGGCGCGGTGATGATCAGCGAGTTGGTGGACGGGTCGGCTTGCACGAAGCCGCCGGTGGACGGGCCCGCGGACTGATTCAGCGGCGACGTGGCGGCGGCGGAGTTCATGCCGCCGCTGTTCGTCGCGTTGGCGTTCGTGCCGGTCAGCGACTGCGCGTTGCCGGTGCTGGTGCCGGCCGTGAGCAGGCTGTTGCCGCCGCTGCCCGACGAACTGCTCGTGTTGCCCCCGGCCGCAGCCGCACCGAAGGCCGCACGCAGCACCGTGGCGAGCTTGGTCGCGTCCGCGTTCTTGAGGTAGACGACGCGGATGTTGTTGCCGCCGTCGGTGCTGGGCTGGTCGAGCTTGTCGACCATGCTGCGCACGGCGGCCAGCCGGGCCGGGTTGCTGGCGCGCAGGATCAGGCCGTTGGAACGCGGGTCCACCAGCACGTTGACCGCGCTGCTGCTCTGGCCCGGCACCGCCGCGCCGGCGGGGCTGCCGCCATCGGCCAGGCGTTGCACCAGCGGTGCGAGGTCGGCCGCGACCGCATGCTTGAGCGGCACGATCTCGATGTCGCTCGTCCCGGGCGTGTCCATCGCCGCGATGATCTTGCCGATGCGCTGCAGGTTGTCGGCGTAGTCGGTGATGACGAGGCTGTTGTTGCCGGGGTTGGCGTTGATCGTGTTGTTCGGGCTGATCAGCGGGCGCAGCACGGCCACCAGGTTGTTGGCGTTCTCGTGCTGGACGCGGAAGATCTGCGTGATGATCTGGTCGCCGCGGATGCTGCTGTTCTCGACGGCCACCGAGCCGGCCTGGGTCTTGGCGTCGGGCTCGGGCAGCACCTTCAGGAAGCCGGCCACCTCCACCACCGTGAAGCCCAGGCCGCGCAGCGCCGCGAGGTAGTTGCGGTAGGCCTCGGCCACCGACACCGGCTGCTCGCTGTAGACCGTGACCGTGCCCTTCACGCGCGGGTCGATGATGATCTGGCGGTTCAGCATCACGCCGATGGCGCGGGTCACGGCCTCGATGTCGGCGTTGACGAAGTTCAGCGTGACCGGCGAGCTGGCCTTGACAGCCGGGCCTGCCGGGCGACCACGCTGTACGTTGGCGTTGTCGGGCTGGGCCATCGCGGAGCCGGCTGCGAGCAGCAGGGCCGTGATCGCAGCAGCGGAGGTGGCAGTGCGTTGGAGATTCATGATCATCCGATCGTCAGGACGGAGCGCGCGCCGTTGCGGCGTCCGATGATGTTCAGCAGATTGTTCAGCGCTTCCTCGCGGCCCGGCGCGGCGCCGGCCTCGCCGGTGAAACGGCTCTTGCCACCGCTGTTGAGCACGCCGACGCCCGAGAGTTGCAGCGCGCCTTCGAGCGTGGACAGGCGCAGCGTGCTGACGCCCGGGTTGGCCGCATCGGCCGTCACGGTGAAGCGGTAGCTGCCCAGCGGCGCGACGGTCGACACGCGCGACGAGAGGTTGACGAGGTCGAGCTGCAACTCGCCGAACTGGCGCCAGCGGCCCTGCACCGATTCCAGGCGCAAATCGCGCGCCGACAGGCGCAGCGAGCCGTCCAGCTGCAGCGTGTTCCAGGGCGTGCCCAGCCCCGCGAGCAGGCCGGCGGGCACGCGGGCCAGCCAGTCGGCCTTGCTGTCGACGCTCACTTCCATGCGCCCGAGGCCCGGCTTGATGCCCAGCAGCAGGTCGCCGTTGATGCAGCAGTCCTGCCGCGCCGACAGCTGGAAGCCCATGCCCTTGAGCGCCATGTGCCAGTGCAGCCGGCCGGGCAGGGCCGAGGCATCGCGGCTGCCGGCACCGCCGGTCAGCACGAGCACGCCGGAGCCGTTCCAAATGCTGCCGCGGGTGTCGACGATCAGCAGGTGCTCGTCGGTGGCCGACGCCAGAGCGCGAGCGAGCCAGCTTGCCGGTGCGAAGGCAATGAGTGCGGCGATGGCGCCGACCAGAGCGCCGGCAACGCTCCAGCGCTTCGGGGTGATGTGTCGCACCGCACGGCCACCTGCGGTCACGTTGCCGAGCACGGAGTCGCTAGCCACGGTGGTGGCGGGTGTGTGGGGGGTCTTTCGGAACAGGGCCATCAGTTGCCCCCCAGGGTCAGCACGAGGGTGCCGGCGTAGCCCTTGGGCCCGCGTGTGAGCTGCGCTTCGACGGGCCGCGCGCGGGCTGCCGCGCGCACTTCGCCGAGCCAGCCTTGCAGCATCTCGGGCGGCACGCCATTGAGCGTGACGACGGCGCGGTCGCCGGTCAGGTTCAGCCGGGCCGCGGGGCCCAGGTGGGTCACCGAGGCCGTCAGCGCGGCCTGGGCCTGGGCCGGCGGCACCGGCGGTGCAGCGCGCAAGGCCTTGGCCTCCTGCGCCTGGGCCTGCATCTGCTGGAGCTGCAGGTCGAGCTTTTCCAGTTCGGCCGGTGCGGTCTTGAGCGTGCGCAGCGCAGGGGCGAGCAGCACGCTCCAGGCCAGCAGCAGCGCCAGCAGCACGCCGACGGCTGACAAGGCCAGCCGTTCGCGCTCGCCCAGGGCTTCCCACTGCGTCAGGGCCTGGGTCTTGAGCTGTTGCCACTGGGCAGCCAGGCCTTCAGGGTTGGCGGATGAATTCAGGCGTGCCATCAGCTGCGTCCTTGGGGGCTGGCGCGGCTGATGGTCAGCTTGCCCTCGCTCGCGTCCAGTTGCCAGCCTTCGCTGCGGAGCTGGTTGCGGAAGTTGTCGATCTGTGCCGGACTCCAGCCTTGGGCCGACAGCGTCAGTCGGCCGGGCTCGAAGGCCAGCGCGTCGGTCGGCGGGCGGTCGCCCGGCCACGCGGTGGCGGCCGCGCCCAGCAGGGCTTCGAGATCCTGCTCGCCGATGCTGCCGGCGCTAACGCGCAGCAGGTCGAGCTGCTTTTGCATCTGCGCCGGCGCGTCGAGGATGGCGCGGACCTGCGGGAAGGCGGTGGTCAGGGTGGTCGTGACCGCATCTCGCCGGGCGGCGATCTCGCGCTTCTGGTGCCAGGCCCAGAGGTTCAGGCCGAGCAACTGGACGAGGGCCAGGCCCGCCAGGCCGATGCGCACCGGTCGCCAGGGCTTGCGCAGGAACTCCCGCGTGACCAGTCGCAGCGCCCGCACGCCGCGCGCTCGCGGGGCGAGGTCGAACTGGCGCAGGTCCCAGGCGCTGTCGATGACGGCCAGCGCACGCTGCGCCGGGGTCTGCACCGTGACGGCGGTGCCCAGCCAGCGCTCGGCGGCGGTGGCCACCGGCGGCGTGGCCGTCCATTGGGCGGCATGCACCAGGCCCGGTGGGAAGAACTGGCGGGCAAGGCCGCCGTCCAGCGGCAGCGTGGCCACACCGTCGAGGTGGCTCCAGCGCAGTGCGATGGCGCTGCCGGCCTTGTCGCCCTGTCCCTCGAAGAAATGGCCGCGCGCGAGTTCGTCCGGCCAGGCCAGCGGTGCGACACGGTCGATGAAGACCTGCGCCGCTTCGAGCTGCGCCAGGTGCTCGGACAGCCAGGGGCGGGAGGTCACGGCCACCCAGGCGGTGTCGCCGCCCAGTGCGTCGGGCTCCAGCGCGAAATGCAGCGCGTCCGGCTCGTCGAGCAGCGATTCTTCGAGTTTGCCGGCGAGGGCGGCGCGCATCTGGCGGCCGGCGCGCGGCAGCTCGACGCGGCGCCAGGAGATGTCCGATTCGGCCACCACGGCGATGACGCTGTCGGCGGCCGGCAACGAGGCGGGCGCGGCGTGGCCTTCGGATGTGATCTGGCGGCCGTCGGGCGTCAGGGCGTAGGCGTATTCGCGCGAAGGCGCGTCGGCCACGGCGCGGCCCGGCGCGCGCAGGCGCGGCCGCGGGGGCAGGAACAGCAGCAGGGTGCTCATAGGTCAGGCGCGGCGCATTCTAGGAGGGGGGCGTGACCTTCCCGAGGTGGCCCGCCGAAGGACGGTGAACAGGTGTAGCCGGGTTCGTGTACGGGGCATCACCGATCCAGCAACTGGTTGATGCGCTCGCGGGCGAGCACTTCCATCTTCAGGTTGTTGCGATGAATGAGAGAACGCTGCTCGAGCTGGCGTTCTTCCAGGCGCAGGCGCCCGGTCACGATGAAGTACGAGGAGGCCACAGCGGCCCGTCCGGCCGTCGCCTGGGCGAGGGCATCGGCGGACAGGTAGGCGGCGGCGTCGGTTGCGACGTCGTTCAGGGGCTTGCCCTTGCGGCCCTGCACGAGGCGCTCTGCCGTGGCCAGGTCCACCCCGTCGAACAGCGCGGCGATCACTTCGCGAGGTGCGGTGTTGAGGTTGACGGGCGTGGCGGCAGGCAGCAGCACGACATAGGGCTGCAGGCGCCGGATGGTGTCCGGATCGAGGCCGAACCAGTTGAGCTGATCGAGCCCCGCTGGCTGCAGCGGGCCGGTTTCGCGGACTTGCGTCGTGGCGACGCTGCCATTGCCGCCGGCCGTGTTGCCGCTCGTTGGGGACGTGCCTGCCGAGGTGCCGCCGCTGGTGCCGGTCTCGGGCAAGGTCGTCGCCCCACCGCTTGTCGACCCCTTGCCGGACGTCCCCGTATTGCCCGCGTTTCCCGCTGGGCTGCCGGCGTCCGGGAATGCCTCGCGCAGGCCGGCGATGAGGGTGGCCGCGGTGCCTGGCGGTGCGTTGACCTGGCTGCACAGGCGCTCCAGCACCCGCTGCTCCAGTTCCGGAACCTTGGGGCCGCCGAGCAGTGCGCGCAGGTTGTAGCGGCTTTGGGCATCCTCGATGCTGCCCGACAGAAAGGCCTCCGGGCCGTCATCGTCCGACGTGCTGGCCTTGTCCGCCGCCAGGAAGGTCGACAGCCGCGCCTCGGCCAGCGGCACGGCCCACGGTTCGCCGAGATGGTCGACCGGCTTGTTGCGGTTCTGCTTGGCGTCTTCCTGGAGGATGAGCCGGGCCCAGTCGAGTGCGCCCTGGAGGATCCAGGCGCTCTGCGCCCGGGCGCGGTCGGCCGCCTCGATCTGCACGGCCCGGTACTGCTGCCAGACCATGCCGGCGGCCAGGCTCGCGATCAGCGTGACGATGATCATCGCGGTCAGCAACGCCGCCCCGCGCTGATGATGGGCTGCCTTCATCGCACGGTCACCTCGAGCTGGCGGGTCAGCGTGCCGGCCAGGCCGCTGCCGTCGGCGAACTGCATCGAGATGCGCAAGCCGTCGGGCGTGCGCAGCGTCGGCCGCACTGGGCCCGTGCCGCTGGCCGTGCTGCCGGTGGACTGGCAGTTGCTCCACGCCGTGTCCCAGTAGCAGTAGAACTGCCAGCCGGCCACACCATCGAATGCGCGCAGCGCGGGGTTGCGTTGTGCCAACTGTTGCAGGCCCCGCTGGCGCTGATCTTCGAGGTCCTGCACGCTGCGCACCGACGGGCTCTCCCAGCGCCAGAGGCTGCCTTCGCGCAGGCTCCACACCACCACCTGGAGCCCGGCATTGCCCTGCCGCGTCAGCACGAGGTTGCCGCCATCGAAGGACAACGGTTGCACGGCGCTGTGGCTGTCCTGCAGCGCGCGCAGGTCCACCTCCCACTGTGCCATGACGGTCCGCAGCCGGGCCGTCTGTGCCAGGTGGGTTTGAGCGACCTCGCGGCTGCGCACGAGCGCGTCGATGCCCCGCCAGGCCATGGCGGCCATCGTGGCCATCACGACAAGCGCGACCAGCACTTCGACCAGTGTGAAGCCGCCGTCGGTGCGCGAGCCTGGGGCCGTGACGCGGCGCATCAGAACTTACCCATGATGGTGGACAGGCTCAGCAGCGGCGTGCCCCGGTCGTCGGCCACGGCGGCATCGACGCGGCGGAAGTTGGGGTTGGGCGTCGGGCTGACCTTGAGCTTGCCGGTGTAGCTGCGACCGAGCTGTTCGCAGCTGAACGGCGATTCGCCGATGTCGGGAAATTGCCCCTGGGATTGCTGGTTCAGGCGCAGCTCGGTCAGCAGGTTCTCCGCGCACCATTGGGCGGCGCTCACCTGGGCCAGGCGCTCGGCATTGTTCCCCAGCGCGCCGGCAGCCTTGATGCCGGCACCGAGGGCGATCGCGACGATGACGAGCGCCACCAGCACCTCGATGAGCGTGAAGCCGCGGTCGGTCTTCATGGGGGCGAGATGACGTCGAAGGGCCCGAGGCCATCGGTGCCCATCAGCAGCTGCTGCGAGCCGAGTTGCAGCCGCAGGCGCTGGGCCGGGATGACGGGCTCGGGTCCGAGCGTCAAGCCGGGGTTAGCGGCCGTGGCGTTGTCGATCTGCACAGCCACCGGGTCGCCGAGCCAGCGGGTGGGCAGGGTGAGGGTTCGGGGCAGGCCTTCGAAGCGGAAGTCTTCGCCGCTCTTGAGGCCCTTGGGAATCCAGTGCACCGTCAGGCCCGAAGCCCGGCTCTCCGCGCGCGCGGTTTCCAGCAACGCCGCCAGGCGCTGGGCCTCGCGCTGCAGTTGCAGCTCGGCCGGGTCACGCAGGGCCAGCATGATGGTCGCGCTGCTGATCGCGATCAGCGCGACGACGACCAGCAGTTCGATGAGCGTGAAGCCCGCCACGCGGCGGGGCATGGAAGCCGCCTTACTGCCAGGAGCCGATGTCCGCGTCACGGCCCTCACCGCCGGTACGGCCGTCGGCACCAAAGCTGTAGACATCCACCTCGCCCTTCACGCCGGGGTTGGCGTACTGGTACGGGTGGCCCCAGGGATCGTTCGGCAGTTTCTCGAGGTAGGGCTTCCAGTTCGGCGGCGGGGTGCCGGTGGTGGGCTTGTGAACCAGCGCGTCGAGGCCCTGCTCGCTGCTCGGGTAGCGCTGGTTGTCCAGCTTGTACATCTTCAGCGCCTGCATCAGGTTGTTGACGTCGGTGCGGGCAGCCGTGACGCGGGCGTCTTCGGCGCGGTCGAGCACATTGGGCACGACCAGGGCAGCGAGCACGCCAATGATGACGAGGACGACCAGCAGTTCGATCAGCGTGAAGCCGCGGGCAAGGGAATGACGGCGCATGTCTGGAAGCGTGGGAGCGCGAAGCAGCAGTGACCGGGCCATCATAATGGGCCGATGCTTGCTCGCTTCATCACGTTTTCCGTGTGGCTGCTGCTCGGCGGCTCGGTGGCCTATTGGGGCCTGCAGTTGTTCGCGCGGCCGTTGCCGATGCCGGAGTCGGTGCTGTCGGCCGGCCAGGGGCGTTCGGCGCAGGTCGACCTCGGGCGATTGCTCGGCGTGACCCCGCCCGAGGCTGCGCCTGAGCCCGAGGTCGCCGCATCGACGCGCCTGCGCCTGCTGGGCGTCGTCGCCCCCAAAAACGCGATGGCGGCCGAGGCCGGCGAGGGTGTGGCGCTGATCGAGGTGGACGGCGTGGCACGCACGGTGCGTGTGGGTGCCGTGGTAGACGGCGAATTGCGGTTGCTGCGGGTGGATGCACGCAGCGCGAGTCTCGGTGCAGCGGGCCAGGCGCCGGTGCAGGTGCTCCAGATCAGCCCGCCAGCGGCGCCGGCCACGGGCTCGTTGCCGCCCGCCCAGCCGTCGAATGTGGTGCTGGGGGGCAATCCGAACGCAGGCGCGGCGGGCTTGCCGCTGCGGGCGAACCCACCGCCGGCCGTGGCGCCCGTGCCGGCTGCCATGCCGTCGGTGTACGGCGCCCCGCCGGCGGGGCAGCCGCCACGCGGCGACGAAGGCCAGCAGCAGGTGCGCTGATCGGCCCGCGTCTCGGGCGCTCAGGCGCCCAGTGTCGGAATGTTGGCGCCGGGCTCAGGCCGCGGTGCCACGCGGGCCTCGGCCACTTCGTGCAGGTCGGTGAGCAGCGCTGCCGCAGCACGGATCATCGGCCAGGCCAGCGCTGCGCCGGTGCCGTCGGCGCTGTCCATGCCCAGTTCAAGCAGAGCCGATGCATGGAAGAGGGCCAGGGCTTCGTCCAGGCCGCGATGCACGTGGCTGCGGCAGAAGACGGCGTAGTCGGTGACCGGGGCGCAGATCAGCGAGGCCAGTTTGAGGGCCGCGCAGGCGGCAATGCCGTCCACGATGATCAGACTGCGTTTGCTGGCGGCCACCAGCATGGCGCCTACCATGACGGCGATCTCGTGGCCACCGAAGGCTGCCAGGATGTCCATCGGCTCCTTGGCGTCTCGGTGGCGGGCGAGGGCGCCGTGGAGCACGTCCAGCAGGTGCGTGAGATCGTCCTGGCGCATCGTCGGGCCAGACACCACGAAGTCGCGCACCGGCTGGTCAGACAGTCGAGACAGCACCAGCGCCGCACATTCCGGCGACCCCTGGCCCATCGCGGCGCAGGCCAGCACGTTGCCGGGCAGGTTGTCGGCGATCTCCATGCCGACGCGCACGCCGGCATGCGCCTGATCGACGCTCATGGCATGTGCCGTGCGCGCATTGCGCGTGCCGTGCGCCACCTTGCGCGCGAGCAGCCGGGCGTGCGGCGGCAGGTTCTCGGCGACGCCGCAGTCGACGACCGTGAGGTGCAGGCCTTGCAGGCGGGCAAAGACCGAGACCGGCAACTGCGCATGCAGCGCCATCTGGACCTGGTCGCGCGTCGCGCGGCCCCACTGGGCACCGACGCCGTCCACCACGATGCCGTGGTCGGCGGCGAACAGGCCGAGAACGGGGTCGCGGAAGCGCGGCGTGAGGCTGTTCTGCACCAGGCCCAGGCGCACGGCCAGCGGCTCCAATTCGCCCAGGCCACCCGCGATTGCCGAGCGGCGGTCCACACGGTCGCGCAGCGCCCGCTCCAGCTCTGGATTGGCGGTGGGGGAGATCAGCGACTGTTGGGCAACGGTCATGGCGCGAGGAGGTGAAAACCCCGGATTTCAACTCAACCGAGGAACAAGCGGTAGACCGGATTGTGGGTTTCATCTTCGAACGGATAGTTCAGACCGTCGAGGAAGTCTCGCAAAGCGCTCGCAGCACCCTTGGGCACCTGGATGCCGACCAGGATCCGGCCGTGATCGGCGCCCTGGTTGCGGTAGTGGAAGAGGCTGATGTTCCAGTCCGGGTGCATGCTCGACAGAAAACGCATCAGCGCGCCGGGCCGTTCCGGGAAGACGAAGCGGTACAGCCGCTCGTTGCGGGCGAGCTCGCTGCGGCCCCCCACCATGTGGCGGATGTGTTCCTTGGCGAGATCGTCGTGGGTCAGGTCCAGCGTCTGGAATCCGGCCTTGGTGAAGGTGCGCGCCAGCTTGGCGGCCTCGTCGACCTTGGAGATCGCCACGCCGACGAAGATGTGGGCGACCTTGTCATCGGCGATCCGGTAGTTGAACTCGGTCACGCTGCGCGGGCCGAGCAGTTCGCAGAAGCGCTTGAAGCTGCCGCGCGCTTCGGGGATGGTGACGGCGAACAGCGCCTCGCGCTGCTCACCCACTTCGGCCCGCTCGGCCACGAAGCGCAGCCGGTCGAAGTTCATGTTGGCGCCACAGGTGATCGCCACGAGCGACTGGCCCTTGGCGCCGGTGCGGGCCACGTATTGCTTCAGCGCCGCGACGCTCATTGCCCCGGAGGGTTCCAGGATGGAGCGCGTGTCCTCGAAAACGTCCTTGATGGCCGCGCAGACGGCGTCGGTGTCCACGACGATGTAGTCGTCGACCAGCTCGCGGGCGATGCGGAAGGTTTCCTCGCCGACGAGCTTGACCGCGGTGCCGTCGGCAAAGAGGCCCACATCGTTCAAGGTGACTCGCTTGCCGGCCTTGACGGAGCGCAGCATGGCGTCGGAGTCGGTCGTCTGCACGCCGATGATCTTGATGTCCGGGCGCAGCGCCTTGACGTAGGCCGCCACGCCCGAGATCAGGCCGCCACCGCCGATGGCGACGAAGATGGCGTCGATGGGGCCGGGATGCTGGCGCAGCAGTTCCATCGCAATGGTGCCCTGGCCGGCGATGACGTCCGGGTCGTCGAACGGATGGACGAAGGTCAGTCCCTGGTCGTGTTCGAGTTCCTTGGCATGGCCGAAGGCGTCGGTGAAGCTTTCGCCGAACAGCACGACCTCGCCGCCATGGCCGCGCACGGCATCGATCTTGACCTGCGGGGTGGTCACCGGCATCACGATGACCGCCCGGCAGCCGAGCTTGCGGGCCGACAGCGCCACGCCCTGGGCATGATTGCCGGCCGAAGCGCAGATGACGCCGGCGGCGCGCTGCTCAGCCGTCAGATGGGCCATCTTGTTGTAGGCCCCGCGAAGCTTGAAGCTGAAGACGTCCTGCTCGTCCTCGCGCTTGAGCCAGACCTTGTTGGAAAGGCGGCGCGAGAGCTTGGGGGCGGCATCCAGCGAGGTCTCCCGGGCGACCTCGTAGACGCGGGCGTTCAGGATGCGCTGCAGGTAGCTGCTGCCGGGCGGCAGCATGGCGGGCACCGCGGGCGTCGCCTGGCGGGCGGACGGGCGTCGCGAGGGCGGCCGGGCGGTGCTCATCGAGTCTCCATGCAGTCTTGTTGCGGCGCCGCATGATAGGGGAGACCCTTGGATGCGCCGCGTCGGCTGCCTTCGGCGAAAAAAAACCCGAGCTCTTGCAAGCTCGGGTTGAATCCACCATGGAGGCGGTGGAGGAGACAATCGGTGCGAAAACGTTTTCGCGTGCTTGCAGTGTAGCGCCGCGTTATGCTGCGCTGCAATATGTTTTGTGTGACTGAATTGGGGCTTTGACTCTAGAGATGACCATGGAATGCACCGTCAGTTGGCTGGGCCCCGAGGGCCCGAGTGGCATGAGCTTCGTCGCCGAAACCGGCAGCGGGCATCTGCTGTCCATGGATGGTGCACCGGACGGAGGCGGGCGCAACCTGGCGCCCCGGCCGATGGAAACCGTGCTGGCCGGAACCGGCGGCTGCACGGCCTACGACGTGGTGCTGATCCTGAAGCGCGGGCGGCATGACGTGCGGGGATGCAAGGTCGTGCTCAAGGCCGAGCGGGCGACGAGCGACCCCAAGGTGTTCACGGCCATCCACTTTCATTTTGTCGTGAGCGGCAAGGCGCTCAAGTCTGAAATCGTCGAGCGGGCCGTGGCGCTGTCTCACGAGAAGTACTGCTCGGCGACCGCGATGCTGGCCAAGACGTCGGCCATCAGCACCTCGTTCGAGATCGTCGAGGCCTGATCAGATCCGGTGCGCCACGGTCGTCATGACCTTGGCGGCGGCGCGCATCAATGCGGGGAACGGGGCCGGCAGGCGTTCGGCGCCCGCGGCGAGCGCCGATTCGGCATGAGCGGCTTCCTCGACCTTCATCTGCTCGACGATGGCCCGGGAGGGCGCATCATCCTCGGGCAGTCGGTCCAGGTGGCCCGCCAGATGGGCCTCCACCTGGCGCTCGGTTTCCACCACGAAGCCCAGACTCCACTTGTCGCCGGCCAGCCCGGCCAGGCTGCCCCAGGCAAAGGCACCTGCCCACCACAGCGGGGCGAGGTGGCTGGTGTGGCTGCCGAGCTGCTGGATGCGGTCGGCCGTCCAGGCGAGGTGGTCGAGTTCTTCCTGCGCTGCGTCCTGAAAATGTGATTGCAGGGAAGCCGTGCGACTGAACAGCGCCTGAGACTGGTACAGCGCCTGCGCACAGATCTCGCCGACATGGTTGACCCGCATCAGGGCAGCGGCCTCTTGCCGCTGGGCTTCGCCCATCGGGGGCGACGGCAGGCCCGCGGCAGGGCTGACGCGGGAAGGCCGTGTCGGCACGAAGACGGTGCGCAGGCCCGAGTCCAGGGCGGCGATGAGCCGGTCCTGGAAGCTGGAACGCCGGCGTTCAGAAAGACTTGCAGCGGGTTGCATTCAGTTGAGCAGTGTTTCGATGAAGCATAGATGAATGCCGAATGACGTTGTCGCGTCGCAACGGCAACACACATTTTCATATCCGTGAATTCCCGAAGGGCCTCCCGGTCTGGTGGAATACGGGCACTTCCTCACAGGAGGTGAGCCGCTGCGTCTTCCAGCCCGGCTCTGACGAATACCTAGGAGTATTGAATGAAAAAAGCTCTGATTGCCCTGGCCGTTCTGGGCCTGACCGGCGGCGCTGCCGTCGCGCAATCGTCCGTCACCCTCTTCGGCGTGCTCGATGCTGACGTCAAGTACGTCAAGACGGGCAGCCTGACCCTGAAAAAGCTGGATTCCAGCGGCCTGAACACCAGCCGCTTCGGCGTCCGTGGCACGGAAGACCTCGGCGGCGGCCTGAAGGCGGGTTTCTGGCTCGAATCTGAAGTCAACACCGACACCGGCGTCGCCGGCGCCGCCAGCGGTGGCGCCTTCTGGGCCCGCCGGACCACGGTGAGCCTGTCGGGTGATTTCGGTGAAGTCCGCCTCGGCCGCAACAAGAGTGTCTCGCGTCTGCACGTCGAAGACTTCGACCCGTCCGCCTTCACGGGCCTGGGCAACGTCGGCGTGCTGTACAGCAACCTGGGCAGCGGCAATGGCACGTCCTTCGGTCGCGCTGACAACCAAGTCTCCTACTCTCTGCCGGGCAACCTTGGTGGCTTCTACGGCGCCGTGGACGTGTCGGCCGGCGAAGGTGTCGGCACAAACAAGGGTATCGCTGCTCGCGCTGGCTACAAGGCCGGCCCGCTGCACGTGTCCGGCGCTTACGCGACGACGAGCAACGCCGCCGACACCGACAAGTTCAAGCTGGCGTCGATCGGCGCGGCTTATGACTTCGGCGTCATCCGCCCGGCGTTCTCGTACACCGAGAACAAGTACCAGGCGCGCAAGCAGGAAATCCTGACTGTGTCGGCCACGGCGCCCCTGGGTCAGGGTCAGCTGTGGGGTTCGTACACCTCCGCCAAGACCAGCGGCGAAGTCGGTTTCGCCACGGTCGGCACGCCCAAGCTGCTGGCCCTGGGCTACATCTACAACCTGTCCAAGCGCACCGCGCTGTACACCACGGTTGCCGAGCTGAAGAACGACGGCACGACCCGCTTCATCCTGGGCGGCTCCCCTGCGACGGTGGCTGGCGCTGCGGGTCTGGGTGCGAAGTCGACCGGTTTCGACGTGGGTATCCGCCACAGCTTCTGATCCCTCGCGGCCTCCCGGCCGCCTGGTTCTGCAGAAGGCCGCCTCCGGGCGGCCTTTTTTGTTGTCCCGGTCGAGACAGGGGAATTGCTGTGGACATTCCACAACAGGCGAAGCCTTGTGGCCCGATGCTTCGCTGAGAATCAGGCGGTTCACCGTTCTTTGCAGGAGACAACCTTGATGAAAAAAGCAACTTTCGCTGTCGCCGTCCTGGCTGCCAGCACCTCTGCCGCCTGGGCCCAGTCCAGCGTCACCCTGTACGGCATCGTGGACGCGGCAGCGCGCTACACGACCAACGCCAACGTGGGTTCCAGCCAGAAACAGCTGATCCCTGGGGGTATGTCGCAGAGTCGCCTGGGGGTCAATGTGACCGAGGACCTCGGTGGTGGCCTGAAGGGTCTCGTGAATCTGGAGCACCGCCTGAATTCCGACACCGGTGCCGCTTCGTCGGCGACCGACTTCTGGCGCCAGGCCTGGGTGGGCCTGCAATCCAGCGAATTCGGCCAGATCCGTCTGGGCCGCCAGTACAACATCCTGTTCGACGTCTACACGTCGACCTTCGCTTCCTTCCGTTATTCGCCCTACATCGAGGCCTACAAGCCCGAAATCGGCATGGCCATGACCGCCCGCCAGGACAACATGGTCAAGTGGCTTGCCCAGTTCGGCAATTTCTACACTGAAGTCCAGGTGAGCGCTGGCGAAGGCCAGTCGGGCGCCGCCGCAGCGCTGCCGAACAAGACCATCGGTGGCCTCGTGCGCTACAACGACGGCAAGTTCGGCGCGGGTGGCGTCTACCTGCAAGCCACCGAGCAGACGGGCAAGAAGATCAAGGCCACCGTGCTGGGCGCCTCCTACACGGACGGTCCGCTGTACGTCCACGCATCGTGGGGCGAGAACAAGTTCGAGAACCCCTTCACGCTGCTGAATCAGACCAGCGCCGCCGGCTTTGCAGCCTCGGCAGCGCCGGGCTCCGCTGCGAACGTTGCGCTGCTGACGCGCGGCGCCTACACCAGCGGCATCCTCGGTGCCAACGTCTTCAACACGGACTCGGCGGACATCAACAAGCGCACGATGCTGATGTTCGGCGCGACGTATCAGCTCACCCCGCAACTGAACGTCGGCGCCAACCTCTGGCTCACCGAGCAGACGCACTTCGGCACCGTGCAGAACCTGGCGGCGCCGTTCCGCAACGCGCTCGGCTTCTCGACTGACGCGAACATCAAGTCCAAGGCGGACTTCTTCGCGGTCGTGTTCGACTACGCCTTCTCCAAGCGCACCGATGCCTATCTTGAGCTGGATTACACGAAGACCAGCGGCGAAGTGCAGTTCGCCAATGGCGCCAGCAAGCGCGGCGGCACGATGCTCGGCCTGCGTCACCGCTTCTGATGATGGCTGCGGGGCCGGTCGGCCTCGCGATCAACACCCCGAAACGGGCCGCGTCAGCGGCCCGTTTTTCTTTATGCGGCCATCGCATGTTGCACCGCAGCGCTAGGTGCTTTCCCTGGAGCCTCTGACCCTCAGGCTTCGCCATGATCGCGCCTTCGCGCGGCGCAATGACGCGCCCGCCACAGAATCCTCATGCTGGTTTTCATTCTTCGCCGCCTCGTTCAGGCGATGGTCGTCATGTTGTCGGTGGCCTTCATCGCCTTCATGCTCTTCCAGTACGTCGGCGACCCGGTCACAAATCTGCTGGGCCAGGATGCCACCGAGGAGCAACGCATCGCGCTGCGCAAGGACCTGGGCCTGGATCAGCCCTTCCCAGTCCAGTTCGCGCGCTTCGCTGCCAATGCGGCCCAGGGGGAGTTCGGCATCAGCCTGCGGCAGGGGCGCAAGGTGTCGGCCCTGATCGTCGAACGCTTTCCCGCCACGCTGGAGCTCGCCGTCGTGGCCGGCCTGATTGCGCTCGGCC
>RXJW01000194.1 GCA_003963005.1 Burkholderiales bacterium | reverse complement strand
GCAGCGGTCGTTGGCCAGCGGGCAGCGCGGATGGAAGCTGCAGCCACTCGGCGGGTTCAGCGGGTTGGGCACCTCGCCCTGCACCGGCGTGCGGGCACGGCCGGTCATGTGGATGTCCGGGATCGCGTCCAGCAGCATCCGGGTGTACGGGTGCCTGGGCGACGAGAACAGCGTCGCCTTGTCCGCCACCTCCACCAGCCGCCCGAGGTACATCACACCGACCTGGTCGGCCACGTGCCGCACCACAGCCAGGTTGTGCGAGATGAACAAATAGGTCAGGCCCCGCTCGCGCTGCAGGTCCTTCATGATGTTCAGCACCTGGGCCTGCACCGACACGTCCAGCGCCGAGGTGGGCTCGTCACACACCAGGAACTCCGGCTGCGTGGCCAGGGCCCGCGCGATGGAAATGCGCTGGCGCTGGCCGCCGGAGAACTGGTGCGGGAACTTCTCCGCATCCGCCGGGTTCAGGCCGACCGAACTGAGCAACTCGCCCACACGCGCCTTGGCCTCGGCGTCGGTCTTGACCAGCGCATGCTCGCGCAGCGGCTCGGCCACGATGTCCAGCACCTTCCAGCGCGGGTTCAGCGATGCATACGGATCCTGGAAGATCATCTGCATGCGCCGGCGCAAGGCCAGGGCTTGCGAGCCGGCGAGCGTCTGGGCGATGTCCTGCCCGTCGAAGCGCACCGTACCGCGTGTGGTGCCGTACAGCCCCACCAGCAGGCGCGCGACCGTGCTCTTGCCGCACCCGCTCTCGCCGACCAGCGCCAGCGTGCGCCCGCGCTCGATGCTGAACGAGACCCCATCGACTGCGTGCACGAAGGCCTTGGGCTTGCGCTCCACGACGCGGTTGAGCCAGGGCGGCGAGACGTCGAAGATCTTGGCGAGGTCCTGCACCTCGACGAGGGGGGCGCTCATCGCACAGCCTCCGCGGTGACGGGGAACCAGCAGGCGGCCTGGGTAGCGCCTGCCAACGACAGCTCGGGCCGTTCGGCTCGGCAACGATCGACCGCCCGCGTGCACCGCGGGTTGAAGGCGCAGCCCGGCGGGATCGCCGTCAGGCGCGGCATGGCGCCGTCGATCTGCAGCAGGCGTTCACGGTCTTCGTCCATGGCCGGGATGGAGCCCATCAGGCCGGCGGTGTAGGGGTGGGACGGGCGATGGATGACGTCGGCCACCGGGCCGATCTCGGCCACGCGGCCGGCGTACATCACGGCGACGCGGTCGCAGGTCTCGGCAATCACACCCATGTCGTGCGTGACCAGCATGACCGCCGCTCCCTGCTCCCGGCAGACCTTCTTGAGCAGCGCAATGATCTGCGCCTGGATGGAGACGTCCAGCGCCGTGGTGGGTTCGTCCGCCACGATGAGCTTCGGGTTGCCGGCAAGCGCCAGGGCGATGACGACCCGCTGGCGCATGCCGCCCGAGAACTGGTGCGGGAAATGGTCGACCCGCGCTTCGGGCGCCGGGATGCCGGTTGCAGCCAGCAACTCGATGGCCCGTGCGCGCGCCTGGGAGGCCGTCAGGTCCAGGTGCGTCGTGATCGTCTCGACCAGTTGGCGGCCCACCGTGTAGAGCGGATTCAGCGAAGTCAGCGGGTCCTGGAAGACCGCGCCGATCTCGCGGCCCCGGATGCGGCGGAACTGCTCGTAGGGCAGGTTGTCGATGCGCCGGCCCGCGAGCTTGATCTCACCGGCGGCAATCCGGCCGGGCGGGTCCAGCAGGCCGATGATGGCGGCGCCGGTCAACGACTTGCCCGCGCCGGACTCCCCCACCACGCCGAGGATCTCGCCCCGCGCGATCGAGAAGGAGATGTCGTCCAGCGCAAGCAGCGTGCCGCGCCGCGTGGGGAACTCCACCCGCAGGTGGCTGACTTCCAGGAGCGGTGCCGTCATCGGAGTCGGGGGTTGAGGGCGTCACGCAGCCAGTCGCCGAGCAGGTTCACGCTGAGCGTGATCAGGATCAGCGTGAGGCTGGGCCAGGCGGTGATCCACCACTCGCCGGAGAAGAGATAGTCGTTGCCGTTGCGGATCAGGGTGCCCAGCGACGGGCTGGTCGCCGGCACACCGACGCCCAGGAAGGACAGCGTCGCCTCGGTGATGATGGCCGATGCAATCTGGATCGTGGCCAGCACCAGCACCGGGCCGAGCACATTGGGCAGCACGTGGCGACGCATGATCCGAAAGCCGCTCACGCCGATGACGCGGGCCGCCTGCACGTACTCCTTGTTGCGCTCCACCAGCGTGGAGCCGCGCACGGTGCGTGCGTACTGCACCCAGCCGGTGAGCGCGATAGCCAGCACGAGCACGACGAAGGCCAGCGCGTCCGGTGCGTGGGGAAACAGGCTGCGGCCGATGCCGCTGATCATCAGCGCGACCAGGATGGAGGGGAAGGACAGCATCACGTCGCAGATGCGCATGATCAGCGCATCCACCCGCCCGCCGACAAAGCCCGCCAGCAGGCCGAGCGTCACGCCGATCAGGATGGACAGCAGCACCGAGGCAACACCCACCAGCAGCGAGATGCGCGCGCCGTACATCAGCGCCGACAGGATGTCGCGCCCCTGCCCGTCGGTGCCGAGCAGGTATTTCCCTTCACCGCCGTCGACCCAGGATGGCGGCTTCAGCGAGTCCAGCAGTTCGAGCGTGGCCAGATCGAACGGGTTGTGCGGCGCGACGAAGCCGGCAAACAGCGCGCAGACGAAACAGACCAGCGCAATGAGGGCCGCCAGGATCGCGACGGGTGAGGTCGCGAACGAATGCCAGACGTCACCGTCGAAGAAGCGGCGCAGCGCCGACGGCGCGCGTGCCGGTGTGGAGGTGGCGTCAGCAGCCATCGTCAGTGACCCTTGCCCTCGACACGCAGGCGCGGATCGACGGCGAAATACAGCAGATCCACGCCGAGGTTGATCACGACGAAGATCAGCGAGATCAGGCACAGGTAGGCCGCCATGACGGGAATGTCGGCGAACTGCACGGCCTGGATGAACAGCAGCCCCATGCCGGGCCACTGGAAGACCTGCTCGGTGATGATCGCGAACGCAATCAGCGAGCCGAGTTGCAGGCCGGTGATCGTGATCACGGGCACCAGCGTGTTCTTGAGCGCGTGGCCAAAGTAGACGCTTCGATCCGTCAGGCCGCGAGCGCGGGCGAAGCGGATGTAATCGGTGCGCAGCACCTCCAGCATCTCGGCGCGCACCAGCCGCATGATCAGCGTGAGCTGGAACGCCGAGAGCGTGAAGGCGGGCAGGATCAAGTGCAGCAGCCCGTCGCGGGTCAGCAGGCCCGACGTCCAGCTGCCGAAGGCCACCACCTCACCCCGCCCGAAGCTGGGGAGCCATTTCAGCTCCACGGCGAACACCCAGATCAGCACGATGCCGATCACGAAATTGGGCAGGCTCACACCGAACAGCGTGCCGGTCATCAGGATCTGCGCGCTGGCCTTGCCGCGCCTCAAGGCCGCGTACACGCCCAGCGGGATGCCCAGGCCGAGCGCAATCAGGCCGGCCACGACGGCGAGCTCCAGCGTGGCGGGAAAGCGTTCGACGATCAGGGCCGACACCTTGCGCCCCT
>RXJW01000171.1 GCA_003963005.1 Burkholderiales bacterium | reverse complement strand
CTGTCGGCAGTAGCCCGCTGAGTACCGCGCATCTCAGCTCTCTCCGGGCTGTGGACTTACACCATGCGCTGGGACACGACCCTGCGGGATCAGTCGCTCCCCGAGCCGACAGCTTGGCCCGGCAAGGCCAAGTCATCGGGCTTGAGCACCGCAGCCGAGGATTCTGCGACCTGTCGACCGCCCTCGAGGCGCTGCACATGCCTTGGACACCCCTGCAACAGCGGGCCACGGCTCTGGGCTACGGAGCCGCGTTGGACGCGCCGCGTACATCGCAGCAGGCACTGCAAGACTGGGTAGACCCGTTCTTGGCAGAACTCGACAGCGGCCGCCGCATCCTGTGGTTCGATCGGCTGGCTCGGCCGATGGGGTTTGGCGTGCGCGGGCGCACCCCGGACGCAGGCGCCTCGATCCTCACCGGCAAGAAGGATGTGCTGGACCACTGCTCGACGCGGCTCCGCGATCTCCTGGCCCTGGGCGAAGCCCTGTTGGCCATGCGCGCCGCGCCGGCCTATGCCGGCATGCCGACGGGGACGGCCATCGCAGTTGCGACCACACTCACCGGCACGGGTCAATACCGGCTTTATCGCGATGCCGCGGGCCGGCCCTGCGGGCTGCTCAGCTGGGCCTGGATTTCGCCGTGGACCGTCGGCCGACTTCGGGACGACATCCGGGCACCTTTGCATCCTTGCGAGTGGAGCGAAGGCGATCAGCTTCACTTCCGCGATCTGGCGGTGTCGCGGGATGGCCTTGACGCGATCTGCACCGACCTGGGCGGTGGGCTATTTCCCGCCGCCGCTTTCTGCTGGGTCGGCTTGATCGCTGGGCCGCATGACCGCGGCACCTTGGCGAAGATCGCCGCGTCGCAGCGCTGCAACTTCTCAAACTGGCTGCGGTTGCGCGTCCTGGCTGATGCCGCCAGATGACGGGCGGAGGGCTGATTCGGTGGACGGCAAGTCTCCCGCGGCACTCCTCGCCAGTGATCACGGCCACGTGGCCGTGCCCATGCGCCGCCTCGGCGAGGCCCGGTTGCTGTGGCTGAACGAACGGGCGGCGTGCATCGATCCACTGTTCGCGGCTCTCGGACACGACCATGCAGCATACGGGCGCCACTTGCTGGCGCACTGTGCGTTCCTCATCGCTGATCACCCGAGCCACGCGGATACCCAGGCGACGGCCGACCGCTACGGCGGCGCAGGCATCGGGCGCAATGGCGGCAGCGGACGCAACGTCTGCATCCATGGGTACCTGGTGAAGGGTGTCGGCCGCACCCCGCTGGTCAGCGCGAGCACGCCTGAATCGCATGCTTCAGGGGGCGCTTATCTGGAGGAATGCGTCCGCGAAACCATCTTCTCCGAAATCGTCGACCGAGAGTTTCCAGGCGGGGCATTGCCCACGCTGGCCATCATCGATACCGGCCTGACCCAGATCTGGGAGACCGCCGAAGGTCCCAAGCCCGAAAGGCGAACCTTGCTGGTCAGGCCTGCGTTCCTGAGGCCGGCACACTTCGAGCGCGCCGTGACCTTCCTGTCTGATCGCCCGCTGGAAGGTTCATTCGACCATCAACGTGTCGTGGCGATGTTCCGCGGCGCCTGCGAAGCCTGGACACCCGCCGGGTTGCGCCGCATGTTTGATCGGCTGTGGTTTCGGTGGGCGCACCAACTGGCGTATGCCTTCGTCCACCGACTGCCGCATGGCAGCAACACCAGTTCCAACATCGCCTTCGACGGCCGATTAGCGGATTTCGGCGCCATGTCGGCCGTGCCGTCTTGGTCCACCGTGGCCACCGCCCTGATGCCTGACCCCTTTGTCCGTCGCTTCGATGCTGTGGCCCGTTCGATGGCATCGCTCTGCTACTACTTCGGTCGGCACCTGGATCCGTCGATCGGCGATCCCGCTGCCATTCAACACCGGAGTGCCGAGGCGCGCGCCCACTTCCAGCGCTGTGTCAGTTTCGAAGTGCTGCGACTCTGCGGTGTGCCTGACCCGATTGCGCTCGATGCGGTGCATGCCGCCACTGCCGATCGCATCGCCAAGCGCATTCAGCGATGCATTGCCCACTACCAGCGTGAGCAGCTGGATCTGGTGGAAGAAGTCCAGAGGCCGCGCCAACCCTGGGATCTGGCACAAGTGTGGGACCGGCAGCCGCCGGCCCACCTGGTGCCGCTCGGCAGTCTGTTGCTTGATCTGGTGGGCTCGAGCGGCCGGGACAGCGCTCGCGTGCTCTGTGCCCATCGCTGCACCAGTCGCCCCCACCTGTACGCGCCAACGATCCGGGCGACGATCTACGACGCGCTGGAGCGACGGCATGGCCGGGACGCGACCGAACTGCCGCAGAGCGTGCCAGAAGTCATCTCACAGCTCGTTGCTGCATCTCGCCGCGATGAGCCCCGTGAAAGCCGAGTCTTCCCGGCCGCAAGTGTCTGACAGTCAGCCGGCGACCGCTGTCTGCCGCACGGCCGCCGAGAAATCCGGTGGGTGACTTATCCACAGCCGGTTCGTAAAATTCAGGGTTTGCCCCGGCGGCATGGGTGCCCCTTGCCCAAGGAGTACCTTGGCCGGTCCCCAGAGTTCCAACGACGGGGACGGCGATGCTCGCCGGCTCGACCGGCAAGCTCATCGCCAAGACGGGCCGGCTCGGGGGCTGGAGTCGGACACAAGCAGTCCCTGCGGACTGCTTGTGCCTACGGAAGGACCTGGGCCTCTGGCCCAGGGCAGGCCCGGCGCTCGGCCCGAAATGCGGAATGGATCAAAAGATGCTCTACCCCAAGGAATTCGATGTCATCGTCGTCGGTGGCGGCCATGCCGGCACGGAGGCTGCGCTCGCGGCCGCGCGGATGGGTGCGCAGACGCTGCTGCTGACCCACAACATCGAGACCCTGGGCCAGATGAGCTGCAACCCAAGCATCGGCGGCATCGGCAAGGGCCACCTCGTGAAGGAGGTCGATGCGCTGGGCGGCGCGATGGCGCTGGCGACCGACGAAGGCGGTATCCAGTTCCGCATCCTCAACGGCTCCAAGGGCCCGGCCGTGCGCGCCACGCGCGCCCAGGCGGACCGCATCCTCTACAAGGCCGCCATCCGCCGCCGGCTGGAGAACCAGCCGAACCTGATGCTCTTCCAGCAGGCGGTGGACGACCTGATGGTGGAGGGCGACCGCGTGGTGGGCGCCGTCACGCAGGCGGGCATCCGCTTTCGCGCCCGGGCCGTGGTGCTGACGGCCGGCACCTTCCTCGATGGCCGCATCCACGTGGGCCTGGAGAACTACAGCGCCGGCCGCGCGGGGGACCCGCCGGCCGTGTCGCTGTCTGCCCGGCTGAAGGAACTGAAGCTGCCGCAGGGGCGCCTGAAGACCGGGACGCCGCCGCGCATCGACGGCCGCACGATCGATTTCTCGAAGTGCGAGGCTCAGCCGGGTGACCTGGACCCGGTGCCGGTGTTCAGCTTCATGGGCCACACCGCCATGCACCCGCAGCAGGTGCCCTGCTGGATCACCCACACCAACGCCCGCACCCACGAGATCATCCGCAGCGGCTTCGACCGCAGCCCGATGTTCACCGGCGTCATCGAGGGCGTGGGCCCGCGCT
>RXJW01000022.1 GCA_003963005.1 Burkholderiales bacterium | reverse complement strand
AGGTCCCGGATGACCTGTTCGTTGCGCCCGTGGCCGATCAAGCGGCTGGAGCTGCAATGGTTGCAGGCGCTGGGCGTGTTCGACGCCTCCGCGTAGACGTGATAGTCGTGGTCGGACTCTTCAACCTTCTGCACCTTGAAGTCGGGCAGGTTGAGCAGGTTCATGGTCATCGCAAGCTGGGGCACTGATGGGGGAGGTTCGCGTGACCAGGTTCGTTGTTCTAGTTGAACAGGCCCAAGGCGGCTCGCCGCCGAGCCAGCTCGTTGGGGTCGCCTGTAGCGTCTTCGGCGCGGGCCGAGGATGCCAGGGCATTGCTCCAGTCCTGGGAGGTGGCGCCGGTGATGTCGAGCGCAGTTGCATCCGCAAGCACCTCTTCTTGCAACCTCCACGCCTCGTAGTGCGAGGCGATCCAGCACTGCCACCGACGCTTGGCGTGCCCAACCTCATGGGCGAGGATCAACCGCAGTGCAGCGTCATCCAGTCGGGCGCACAGCGCTCGCGAAACGAAGATGCGGTGCAGGACGGACTCGTACCTGGCGCCGGAGCTGGCGAACTCCGTTCGGCGGAGCCTACTGACGCTGGCCGCCAGCGCCAGTTCGTCAACCGTCTGCCTGACCCAGGGTAAGCGCCTCTCCGCTGCGGCAATCTCGGCGGCCGTTAGCGGCGATCCTGGAGTTCGATCAGGGTCGACAGCGCGCCAGATGCTGGCCAGCGATATGAGGACCATGACCAGCAGGCCGACCAGCTGGAATCCGGGCGCCCCCGTTACGCGACTCGCCCACAACCCGAAGCCAGCGACTGCCAACCCAAGCAGCAGTGGACGAAGGGCCGGCTTCATCGGGGCAGCACCAGTTCTGGTGCCATGCCGCCGCCAGTGCCGAGGCTAGTCATCGAAGTCGATGTCGCCCGAACCAGCGATCTTGGAATCCCGGACCTTGGGCCGGCCCTTGACGGTCACGTCGCCGGAGCCATGCAGCCGAACCTTGGCCTCTTCGCTGGCGAAGGCACGGACATCGCCCGACCCGTGGAGCTTGATCGTGGCCTTGCGCGCCTGCAGTCGCCTGGTGTCGATGTCGCCGGAGCCCTGCAGGGCAAGCCAGACGGTCGACGCCCGGCCGTCGGCCACGACATCGCCAGAACCACGTAGCTCGACACGCAACTCGTCCTGGTCCAGGGCGGAGAGGCGAACATCCCCGGACCCTGAAAGATCAACTTCGCCGACCGCCGGCGCCGTGGCAACCACTTTCAGCGGCAAGTGCGAGGTGAAGTTCACACCGCGCTTGATGCCGACCTGGAGGGTCGAGCCGACCAGCTCGGTCTCCAGAAAGTCCACGAGGTTGTCTTCGCCGTGGACCTCGATCATGCAGCGATCCCCGCGCCGCACATCGACGCCGGCCGATCCAGTGACTTCGAGGCTGTCAAAGCTCCCCGTCAGATCGCGGGACTGCACGATCCCCTTGCCGCTGCCGATCACCATGTGACCGCCGCCGGCATGGAATACCTGGGTGCCGCCGGCGCCGATGCTGATGACCGTTCCGCCGCTATAGATTTGCTTTGCTCTCATGCCTGTTCTTGGGTTGGGCTACTCGGGGCGAACGTCAATGCGCATCGAAGCGTCCACGTAGAACTCCTCGCCACACGACTCGCAGTCGACGGAAGTGGTCCGCTCATCCCCCATCGCCGTCGCGGCGTCGAAACTCACCTTGGCGAGGAATTCACAGTGCGGACACTTCAGTTGGAGCTGGCATTCGGCCGTCGCGCCGATCGCAGGCGCGAGACCGGCAGCGCGCTGGGCGCTCTTGTAGCCGGCATCGCTCATCCAGGATGCTCGACCAGGTTCGTTCTTTGGCTTCGGCAAGATGCAGCTCTACTGTGTTGGTCAATCGATCAACCCTCGGCGTCGTCGTAAGACAGGCTCTCGGGGTAAAGGCCGGTGAGGTCCGACAGCACTCTCTTGACAGGCTCAAAGCGGTCGCCGAGCTCTTCGCGGACTCGCTCTTCCAGGTCGACTGCAAGCTCGAAGAGATTGCCCACCAGATCGCGGCGGCCTTCGTTGAACACGTCCATCGCCAGCCGGTGCAGGTTCAGGATCTCGGTGCGAAGTTCGTCCTGGCCACGCCAGTCAACCTTGTCGATCAACCACAGCAGTCTGGCCGTCTCGAATGGATCGTCTTGCCAGAGCCTGTCCCATTCTTCATCGGTGATGCTGGACATGCGATGTTCCCCTTCCTTATCGCCAAACGGCGTCGACGGGGAGCGGTAGGCCTCGTTCCTCCACCTCGGCGAAGTCGAGCGTCTGCGAGGAAATGAGCGTTCCAGTGCTGTCACGCACGGTCTGGACCACCACACCCTGCCCGGTGGCCTGATCCTTGATGGTGCGGGCATGCATCGTCCACACTTTTGCTCCAGGTTTGCGCATCCGCTGCGCCAAACTCAAGGGCTTTTGTTTGTCTTCCTGACTCATCAATAGGGTCCTTCATTTAGACGGCGGCGAGCACGACCTTCTGGGGTGCATCGAGCCAGGCCTTCATCGCGGCCTGCGCGCCTTCGGCGCTTGTTTCAACGTCATGCGCATGCCGATGCACATCAGGGCCGCCGCGACCTGTCCAGCCCCCGCCGGACTGGATTGACCACTCCCAGAGAAGCGAACCGTCAGCGACGATGGGCTTCATGAAGCACAGGTAGCCGTCCGCCTCTGTGAAGAAGGATCGGCCGTCGGCAGCGATGCGGTATTCCATGATGGGGTGCTTTCCTTTCAGTGGCTACCGCCCAAGCCTTCAGCGATGGCACACATGGTGCACACCAGCCCTTCTGGGTGTTGTGCCAGCTCGACCTTGTCGAAGATGCCATTGCAGCGAACACACTTCAGGGCCGATGGAACGAAGGTAATAGCACTGGGTCGTTGGCGCACCCCCAGCGCCTCAAGGCCTTGTACAAACTCATCGGGTGTGATGTGGCCGGCGCGCATGCCGAAGACAGGGCTCAAGATCTCAGGAAAGAGAGCGAGCATCTTGAGGTTACCCGCCTGTGCCTTGACCCTCGGCGCCAGTGCCGCGTTGGCAAAGTGGGGCACCCATTCAATGACGACGTTGCCAACGCACCTGTCGGTCGCATCGCTTGCCGTGCTGAGCGTGATACCGACGTACTCAACAACGGACTGGTCTGGGTGGCCGGCACTACGTGCCGCCCGGATGTACGTGAGGGTGCCCTCCCGCCTGATGCGCGCGATGTCGTCTACCGCATGCATCATTCAAATTCTCCGGGACGTATCAATGCCCGTTCCACCGATCAGGAGGTAGGGGTACCGGACGTCGTGGGGCGGAGCGCGTAGGTGGTTTGGTACGACAAGATGGCCGGCCGAAAGGGCTACGTCTTCGGCCACGCTCCCGCAGTTTTCGGTGCAAGCCACGTCGATGTTGCCGTGCTCGGCCGCGATCCGCTCCAGTCTCGCGATCAGGTCTTTCAGCTTCATGCGCTCCTCCTGCCGCTTAGGACTTCACGACGGGAGTGAAGTCCGACCACTGCTCAATGCGGAATGCGCGAATGTCACGCACCGATTTCGGGAACCAGCTTCTGGTCCTCAGAGCCTGGATCGCGAGAAACAGGTTGGCCATGTCCTCGTTGTCCGTCACGTAGAGGCTGCCTT
>RXJW01000030.1 GCA_003963005.1 Burkholderiales bacterium | reverse complement strand
CGGCGACCTGGCCGGCAGCAGCGTCAGCACCGCCGAGCGGGCCGGCAAGCTGCTCGACGAGATCGTGCCCAGCATCCAGAAGACCAGTGAGCTGGTGCAGGAAATCGCCGCAGCCTCGCAGGAACAGAGCCAGTCGGTCACGCAGATCGGCGGTGCGATGGGTCAGCTCAGCAAGGCCACGCAGCAGAACGCCAGCGCCTCCGAGGAACTGGCCGCCACGTCCGAGGAACTGTCGGGGCAGGCCGAGCAGTTGCTGCAATCAGTGGCCTTCTTCAACACCCAGGGCAGCACCGGCCGCCACGAGCCCGGCCACTTCGTCGAGCGCCGCGCGCCGAACTCGCCGATGCGCGGGCACACCGCCTCGCGCGGCGCCGCGCCGGCCCGTTTCCCGGCGACCGGCACGCACGGCAACTTCCGCCCCTTCTGACCCCGGAGATCCGCATGAGCGCCACCACCGCGGACCTGGCGGGCATGACCCGCCAGTTCCTGAGCTTCACGCTCGCCAACGAGGCCTACGCCATCGACATCGTGACCGTGCGCGAGATCATCCAGCCCAGCGCCATGACGCCGGTCCCCCTGATGCCGGACTTCATGCGCGGCGTCATCAACCTGCGTGGCGCAGTCGTCCCGGTCATCGACCTGCAGGCCCGCTTCGGCCGCGGCCCGGCGAGCACGAGCAAGAAGACCTGCATCGTCATCGTCGACACGGTGCGCGAGGGCGAGCGCGTCGAACTCGGCCTGATGGTGGACGCCGTCAGCGAGGTCATCTCGCTGGATCCGGCGCAGATCGAACCCGCGCCCCAGTTCGGCGGCGCCACACGGCGCGATTTCATCGCCGGGATGGGCAAGCGGGGCGAGCGCTTCGTCGTGCTGCTCGACCCCGAGCGCGCGTTCGACATCGGCGAGATGGCTGCCCTGTGCGAAGCCAGCCAGCTCGCCCTGGCCGCCTGAGGAGCCGCCCGTGACCACGCCTCACCTGTCCGACCGCAGCTTCGGCCGCATTGCCGGACTGATGCATGCCGCCGTGGGTCTGTCATTCGCGCCCAGCAAGAAGCCGCTGGTGAGTTCGCGCCTCGCACGCCGCCTGCAGCACCTGGGCCTGCGCGGCTACGACGACTACGCCGACCTGCTGGAAAGCGCCGACGACGGTGGCGAATTCCAGGTGGCCGTGGACCTGCTGACCACCAACGAGACCTACTTCTTCCGCGAGCCGGCCCACTTCGCGCTACTGCAGGCAGAGCTGCAACGCACGCGGCCGCAGCGCCTCGCGATGTGGAGCGCAGCGGCCTCCTTCGGCGACGAGGCCTACAGCGCGGCGATGCTGCTGGCCGATCTGCAGACGGCCGGCAGCATCGGTCCGGACTGGTCCATCCTCGGCACCGACATCAGCGAACGCGTGCTGCAAAGCGCGGTGCAGGGGATCTACCCCGCCGACCGGCTGCGGGACGTCGACGAACGGCGTCTGAAGCGCTTCTGCCTGCGTGGCGAGGGTCAGAGCGAGGGCCTCATCCAGGTGCGCGAGGACCTGCGCGAGAGGGTGCGCTTCGGTCAGCTCAACCTCTGCGCCCCGATCGACGACATCGGCCACTTCGACGTCGTCTTCCTGCGCAATGTGCTCATCTACTTTGATGCGGCCACCAAGAGCGCCGTCGTGGACCGTGTGCTGGCGCGCCTGCGCCCGGGCGGCCTGTTCTTCCTGGGCACGGCCGAAGGTCGCGTGCCTTGCAACACGCCGCTGACGGTGCTCGCGCCGGGCGCCTTCCGCAAAGGTCCTGCGCGATGAATGTCCTGCCGCTGAAGCTGCGCAAGCTCACGCTGCACCCGGGCGACGTCGCCTGCGTGGACCGCGGTGAATGCCTGGAGACCTTGCTGGGCTCGTGCGTGGCCATCCTGTTGACCGACCCTCGCCGCACGGTCGGCGCGATGTGCCATGTGGTGCATGCCGGCGTGCCGCAGGCCGTGCCGACCCGGGCCACGGCCTACGGCGACGTGGCCCTGGCCGAGATGGGTCGACTGCTGCGTGCGCGAGGCATCGACCCCCAGCAGTGCCTGGCCTGGGTCTACGGCGGCGGCAACATGTTCCCGAATCGCGCGGGGGAGACAGCCGCCGAGGGCAACATCGGCGCCGCGAACTTCGAATGGGCGCTCGGTGCGCTGCACCAGGCCGGCATCCGGGTGCTGGGCGTGGCCCTGGGCGGGCATGCCTACCGCAAGCTGCGCTGGACCGTTGGGCCCGATGCGCCCGAGGTGGAGACCGTCTCCATGGCCCGCCCGCCCCGGCCGCAACTCGCTCAGGAACGGAGCCCCGCATGATCCGCGTCTTCGTCGTCGACGACTCCGCCGTGGTGCGCCAGACCATGCAAGCCCTGCTGCAGGGTGACCCGGCCATCGAGCTGGCGGGCAGTGCCCCCAACCCGATCCTCGCGGCCCCCTTGATCCGCAAGCACCGCCCCGACGTGCTCCTGCTGGACATCGAGATGCCCGGCATGGACGGCCTCACCTTTCTGCGCCAGCAGATGGCCGAAGCGCCGATCCCTACCGTGATCTGCTCGTCGCTCAGCACCGAAGGCAGCCGGGTCGCGCTGGATGCGCTGGCCGCAGGTGCCGTCGCCGTCGTCGCCAAACCCCGCCTCGGGCTGCGCCAGTTCCTGGAGGAGTCTCGGCGCGAGCTGATCGGCACGCTCAAGACCGCCGCCGCCTCGCGACCGAAGCTGTGCAAGATGCCGGCGCCATCGGCAGCCCCCGCCCACCGCAGCACGGTGCCGGGGCTGCACGCGCTGTCGGTGAACAAGCCGGTCGTCATCGGCAGCTCCACCGGCGGCACGCAGGCCATCGAACAGATCCTGCGCGCGCTGCCGGCCGACGCCCCGGGCATCGCCATCGTGCAGCACATGCCCGAGCGGTTCACCGCCATGTACGCGCAACGGCTGGACAGCCTGTGCGCGATGCAGGTGCGCGAGGCCCGCGACGGCGACCGCCTGGAGCGTGGCGTGGTGCTGATTGCGCCGGGCGGCAAGCACATGAAGCTGCGCAAGGCGGGCGGCCAGTACTTCGCCGTCGTGCTGGACGGGCCGCCGGTGAACCGCCACAAGCCCTCGGTCGACGTGCTGTTCCGCTCCCTGGCTGAGCAGACCAACGGCGACGCCCTGGCCATCATGCTGACCGGCATGGGCGACGACGGCGCCCGCGGCATGAAGCAGCTCCATGACCTCGGCGTGCGCACGCTGGCCCAGGACGAGGCGAGCTGCGTCGTGTTCGGCATGCCGATGGAGGCGATCAAGCACGGCGGCGTCGACGAGGTGCTGCCGCTGGACGAGATGGCCGCGGCCGTGACGAATTTCGACGCGCGGGGGTGATTCAACCCGCCCCGCCCCCAGGCGGCTGACGCGTTCACCAGGGTGTCATACGGGGGTGGTCTCCTTCAGAGCGCCTGTATCACCTTGAAACCTTCGTCAGGACCCCACTGCCATGGCCGCGCCCGACCAACGCCGCTTCCCCCGTGTCGAGTTCTTCTTCGTCCCCGACGCCAACGAACAACTGCCGGTCTGGGTCTTCAAGCCCGAGAGCGAGGCCCTCGGCCGTGCCGGTGTGGTCGTGAACCTCAGCGGTGGCGGGCTGCAGATCGCCGTCTCGGCCGACGAGCCCCTGCTGGCCCAGCACTACGAGATGCGCCTGCTGCTCGGCGAGGACGAGGGCGTGCCGCTCTTCACCGCCCAGGTGCGCCGCGTGTGGAGCCGGCCGCTGAACGTCAGCGCGCAGCTCGGTGGCTTCGAGTTCGAGACCAACAGCTCCGACGCCGAACAGTTCCTGCTCGTGCAGACCGCCCACGTCGCCAGCCGCCGCTGGGTGCGCTGCGTGCTGGTCGAGCGGATGACGGCGCTGGCCTGAGCGCCGCCAAAGCGCAGCGTCAGGCGATCGCCGGGTAGTCGCCCAGTCCGTCCGGCCAGGGCGTCAAGATCTCGAAGCCATCGGCCGTCACGGCCACCATGTGCTCCCACTGGGCAGACAGGGAATGGTCGCGCGTGACCACCGTCCAGCCGTCCGCCAGCTCCCGCACGCCCGGGCCACCGGCATTGATCATCGGCTCGACCGTGAAGATCATGCCCTCCTGCAGCCGCAGCCCCTCGCCCGGGCGGCCGAAGTGGTTCACGTGCGGTTCGTCGTGATAGACGTCGCCGATGCCATGGCCGCCGTACTCGCGCACGACGCTGAAGCCGGCCTCGTGCGCCACCTTCTGGATGGCAAAGCCCACATCGCCCAAAGTCGCCCCGGGGCGCACCTGGCGGATGCCGGCACGCAGGGCTTCATAGGTCGTCATGACCAGCCGGCGCGCCAGCACGTTGGCCTCGCCGACGATGAACATGCGGCTGCTGTCGCCGAACCAGCCGTCCTTGGTGAGCGTGACGTCGACATTGACGATGTCGCCCTTCTTGAGCCGCTTGTCCTTGCTCGGGATGCCATGGCAGACGACATGGTTGGGCGAGATGCAGGCCGTCTTGGGGTAGCCGTGGTAGCCGACGTTGGACGGGATGCACTTCAACGTGCTCACGATGTAGTCGTGACAGAGATCGTCCAGCTCCTCGGTCGTGACGCCGGGCACGACATGCGGCTTGAGCATGGCGAGCACTTCGGCGATGAGATGACCGGCCTCACGGGCCCGGGCGATCTGGTCGGGCGTGCGGAGTTTGATGCTGCGGCTCATGCGCGCACCTTGGCCGCCGACTTGGCTGTCGTGCCACGACCGGTGAGAGCCGCGAGGTCGAGCCCGCCATCCTGCTCGGCGCGGATCAGCAACTGGCAGATCTCGCTGTGATTGAGCTGCGGGTGCAACTCGGCCAGCATGCCGATGCGCATCCAGTGCTCTGCCTGCGCGTTGATGGAGCGCGACAGGGCCTGGCTGGCGAGCCGCAGGCTCTCGTGCATCGGGTCGGAGATTTTGACGATTCCCATGGCGGGAATATATACGATTCGTATACGAACCGTATAACGCTAGTCACACCACCACCGCCGCCTCGTACACGCTCACGAACTCCTGCGGCATCCGCTTCGGGCGCCCGGTGCTGATCTCGATGCACACGAGCGCCCAGCGGCCGCGCAGCAGCGTCGTGCCGTCGCTGGCCCGGCGCAGCTGGAATCGGCGCTCCATCGTCAGCCGGCCGTCGCTGGCCGTCAGCCAGGTGCCGAGCACCAGCGCCTCGCCTTCGAAGGACGGCAGCAGGTAGTCGTAGTGGCCCTCGCGGATGGCCATCGCGCGGTCCAGGCGGCGGTAGTCGGCGAGCGACAGGCCGAGCGCCTCCGAGTGCGCCCAACCGGCCCGTTCGCACCACTGCACGTAGACCGCGTTGTTGGTGTGGCCCAGCCCGTCGATGTGTTCGGCCGCGGGCGTCAGCGCCAGCGTGAACGGCGACGGCCGGTCCCAGTCATTCATAGACCGAGACTTCCGGCCGGCGCGCCAGCACCGCGATCGCCGGCGCCCAGCGCTCGCCGCGCGGCTTCTTGCTGGTGACGAGCGTGATCTCGCTCGGCTCGAACACCTCGACGTTGTGCGTGATCGGCGTGGTGAGCAGGTACTGCGCGCGCGTGCTGCGCAGGAAGTGGCCGACGAGCTGGATGTTGCGCACGTCCAGGTGGGCGAAGGGCTCGTCGATGAACACGAAGCCGCCGGGCGTCTCGTCGTCCTTCATCAGGCCCACGAGCAGGATCAGGCTCTTGAGCACCTGCTGGCCGCCCGAGGCCTCGCCGTCGTTCAGGCCCACCTCGCCCTTGCCGTCGAAGTTGAACTTCACCTGCAGGCCGGCCTGGGCCAGTACGGTGTCGTCGTTGTCCAGGTGAGGCAGCACCGCCTCGGCGGTCGTGCCGGCCAGCTCGCCCAGCTCGGCCACGTTCTTCTTGTAGCGGCGGACCGTGGCGCGCAGCACGTCGATGTAGCGCTCGCGGGCGTTGAAGGCGGCGATGCGGGCCATCTCATTGCTGGCACGGCGGTCGCTGAGCTGGCTGTCCTGCTCGTGCACCTGCGCGGCCATGCGGGCATGGCGCTCGACGACGCTGGCGTCCACCTCCCAATGACCGGTTTCGAGTTCCTGGTCCACGTGGTGGGCGCGGATCTCAGCCTGGCGGGCGTTCTCGAACTCGTCGCGCAAGGCGGCCAGCGCCGCGGGCGTGACCCAGGTGGCTGGGAACTTGGCCTTCTGCTCACGGCTCTCGCGCGAGGCCTTGCGCAGTGCCTCGCGCTTGGCCTCGTGCTCGCGCAGCCGCCCGGCGGCCGAGCCTTCGCCATCCTTCAGCGCGATCTGCGCGGCCTCGTAGGCCTGCTCGCTGCGCGTGGACTCGCGCACGACGCGCTCATGCTCGGCGTCGAGCTGGCTCATGCGCGATGCCGCTTCGGCGCGCGCCTGGCGCAACACGGGCAGCCGGGCTCGCGCTTCGGCAAACTCGTCGGCGCGCTCGGACAGCTCCTGTGCCGCCTTGTGGCCCACCGCCGCGCGCTGCACGTCCTTGAACTGACGCTCCACCTCGGCCTGGGCCTTGGCGATGCGGCTGAGTTCGCCATCCCAGCGGGCGAGTTCGGCCTCCAGCGCGGCACGGCGCGAATCCACGGCGGAGGCGCCGAACTGGTGGTCGCGGGGCTCGACGAACACGCTGCGGCCGCCGCGGCCGTCGCGGTAGTAGGCGTCGGTCGTGATCCATTCGCCGCTGACCTTGGCGCCCTCTTCCGTCGACGCGACGCAGCGGATGGCGCCGAGCTGGCGCACGAGCCAGGTCGGCAGCGGTGCGCTGACGTTGAGTGCCGCCAGCAGCGAGCCGGCCGGGGCCTGACCCACCGCAGATGTGTCGGCCACGACGTAATGGCGGTAGCGCTGCTTGGCCGCGATGTCGAAGGCGCGGGCCTCGTCGCTGCGGTGCTTGAGCACGACCACCCAGCGCGACGGGCGCAGCAGGCCTTCGGCCGCGGCGCGCCAGGTCTCGTCGGCGATGTCGATGCTGTCGGCGACCAGGTAGTGGGCGATGCCCGCGTCGTCCAGCGCACGCTTCATCGGCGCGACTTCGGGCGGCGGCGGGGGCAGGCGCTTGCCACTCAGCTCGCCGAGCTGGGCCTGCGCGCGCGACGCCTTGTCGCTGGCGCGGGTGTAGTCGGCACGCAGCCGGTCGCGTTCGGTGGCGAGTTCCTGCATGCGCGCCGTCAGCGCGGCCGCGTCGGCCTCCACGTCAGCCAGCGCGCGGAGCTCGTCTTCGCGCTTGACCAGCGCTTCGGCAGGCCGCTCGGCCTCACGGGCCACATCAAACGCGGAACGGGCCTCGCGGCGTTCGCCCTCGAGCGCCTTGAGTCGCGCCTTGGCCGCTTCCTGCGCGGTGAACAGGCCGTGCAGCGCCGCGCGCTTCTCGCTCAAGGCCTTGACGTCGCCCGAAGCAAAGAGGCGCTGGCGGTGCAGCTCGCGTGCATCGCGGGTGATGCGCTCGCGCGCCTCGGCCCAGCGCAGCACGGGCAGCACCTCGGTGGCCAGGCGCTCGCGCTCCTGCACCTTGAGTTGGTACTGACGGTGGCTGTTGACGCGGTTGGCCAGGTCGCTGAGCTGGGCCTGTGTGTGCGCCAGCTCGGCCGCAGCCTGCTCCACTTCCTTGCCGAGTTGCTGCTGGTGGCTGCGGGCCTGCTCGTAGCGGTCCAGCACCTCCTGGTCGCCGAACACCTCGAACACGAGGCGCAGCAGCTCCTTCGGGCTCAACTCGCACAACCGGTCGGTCTGGCCCTGCTCCAGCGCCAGCACGCGGCCGATGGCGCGGGTCAGGCCCGCGGCCTCCAGGCGCTTCTTCCAGGCCTCGATGCCCAGCCAGTCACGCTCACCACGCTCCGCCAGCTGCTCGATCTCGTGCGCACCATCGACGATCAGGTAGCGGCGCACCCAGTCGCCGCCGTGCCGCTCGATGCGGCAGGCGAGCGTGACCTGGTCGGCATAGAGCAGCGAGCTGGCAAACGGCCGGCTGCTGTTCTGGCGCGAGCGCGGGCGGTTGTCGACCAGGGCGCGCAGCCAGGCCGTTTCAGCATTGGCGTGGCGCGCATAGGTCTTGTAGGTGCGCCCGCCGGAGCACTCCAGGCCCAGCAGCGTGCGCATGGCGTCCAGCAGGGTGGTCTTGCCGGAGCCGTTCGGCCCGGCGATGGTGATGATGGCGCCGTCCAGCGGCAGCGTCACGCGCTGGCAGTAGTCCCAGTGCAGCAGTTCGAGCGATTGCAGGTGGAACATCAGTCGTCAATGTCTTGTTGTTCGGCCTCGTCCAGGCGCGGCAGCGGGTGGCCGGCGCGGGCCAGCACGTCGCCCAGGGCGCCGTCGAGGATGCGTGGAGCGAGCAGGTCGTAGTCGATCAGCAGGTCCAGCAGCGGGCCTTCGGCGATGTCCTCGCCGCGGCGCGTAATGAAACCGTGCCGCTCCAGCAGCTTGAGGTTGGTGTCCAGGCGCAGCTTCTTGCCGAGCTGGTCGCCGAAGTCGGCGAGCAGGCTGCGGTAACTGATGAGGGGCGAGACCGCCGCGGCCTGGGGCATGGGCTTGTCGGTGGCGAACATCTCGCCCTGGCCGGCATGGATGGCATCGCTGCGCGCCACCTGGCGCTGGCGCTTGGGCAACACGATCAGGCTCCACAGCACCACCAGCAGCGCCACGCCGTCGCGCGGGATGTCGAGGTTGTTGTTGGCCGCCAGCCCGGTTTCGCCGAACACGGCACTCTCGGCCGGGCGCATCAGCGCGACGGCGATGTGGTCGGCGTGCACGTTGTCCACGAGCTGCAGGCCGACGCCTGCCAGACGGGCACCGAGCTGGTTCCACAGCTCGGTGTCGATCAGCGCGCGCTTCACGAGCGGGTGGCTGCGCGGCAGCCAACGGCGGGCCAGCAGTTGCGCGGCGAGTTGCTGGGATTCGTCGAGTGGGCTCATGGGGAGGGAGGTTCAGGTTGCAGGACGCCGCGGCTCATCCACCGGATGAACTCGTCGTCGACTTCGCCTTGTTCGGCCGACCAGCGCACGCTCCAGGGCTGGCGTGCCATGTCGCCTGTCGCGCCCTTGAGGTGGCGCGCCTGCGGGTCGCCCAGCAGCGGCAGCAACTGGGCGCGGTAGGCGGCGCGGGCGTAGCTGCCGCCGAGTACGGCAGGCGCCAGGTCCTGGGGTTCGGTCGTGCCGGCGGCGGTCCAGGCGTTCAGCAGGGCCTGCATCTGGCCCATCTCGGGCGGCAGTTGCAGCACGGCCAGTTCGCCGGGTGGCGCGGCCTGGCCTTGCGGCAAGGCGGCCGCGTCCGCCGCGACCGGGCGATCGCGCTCGAACTCGGCCTCGGCGGTGTCGACGAGGTCCCGCTGCGCCACCAGCACCGGGTGCACCGGGCGCAGCCAGCCGCCGCTGATAAGCGCGGCCAGGTCGCCCTGGCTCTGCAGCCAGCGGCGCACGTCGGTGGTGGTGATGCCGGTGGAGCCGAGCGTCACACGCTGGCGGTCGGCCTGCTGCAGCGCGCGGTTGAACTGGCTGGCCATCGCCAGCAGGCGGGCCTGGGCCAGGCCCAGCTCACGCGCCAAGCGCTCCAGGCGGGCGTCGCCGGCAGATTCGGCCTGGGCAATGATCGCGCCCAGCGCCTCGCCGGCGCGGTCGACCAGCGTCAGCGCCTTCTCGAAACGGGTGCGCGCCCGGCGCAGAGCGAACTCGCTGCCACTGGCGATCGCATCCGCGAATTCGTCGTACAGCCGCGAGAGCTGCGCCAGCAGGTGCTGCAACTGCGCCGGCTGCAGCGTGCCGAGCTGGTGCGCCCCGGCCACGCCGGCCAGCAGCGAGGCGAGGTCGCCATCGGGTGCCTGCTCCTGCGTGAGCGGCTGCAGCAGCCCCACGACCTGCTGGGCCAGGGGTGTGACGGCGTAGGTTTGTGCGGTGGCATCCCAGGCGAGCAGGTCGGCCTCGCGCAGGCGCTTGAGCACGCTGTCGAGCACTTCGTCGCGCAGCACGTGGAAGGCCTGGTTCAACGCCTCGCGGGTCAGACGCGACTCGCGCAGGGCCATCAACTCCAGGAACACCCACAGCCGCAGTCGCGTCAGGCCCGCCGGCCCCTGGAACAAGGCCCGCAACGCGGCCTGCAGCGCGTCCTGGCGCTCGAGCTGCCACCACAGCAGGGCCTCGTTCGGCGCCGCGCCGTCGCGGAAGTAGTCCTCCACGCGGTCGGGGCGCTGGGCATCGTCGGAATCGGGCGGCAGGATCTGCATGGGGGGCGGATTATCGCGGCGACCGTTCAGCCGCTTTGAGCGCTGGCGGCGGAGGTGTTGAACCCCGCGCCCCGGATGCGCGCCTAAGCTGGCCGCCACCATGAGACAGCCCACCTTCTTCCTCTCCCACGGCGGCGGCCCCTGGCCCTGGATGGACGGCGACTTCCGCCGCGGCCATGCCCAGCTCGAAGCCGCGCTGCAGGCCGTGCCGGGTTCGCTGCCCGAGCCCCCGCGCGCGATCCTGATGATCTCCGCCCACTGGGAGGAAGCGGCCTTCACGGTGATGACCGCGCAGCGGCCGGGCATGCTGTACGACTACGGTGGCTTCCCGCCGCACACCTACGAGGTGGTCTACCCGGCGCCCGGCGATCCGGCTCTGGCCGAGCGCGTCGTCGGCCTGATCGAGGCGGCGGGCCTGCCGGCTGCGCGCAACGCCACGCGCGGCTTCGACCACGGCGCCTTCTGCACGCTGGCGCCGATGTACCCCGACGCGCAGATCCCGGTCGTGCAACTGTCGCTGCGCCAGGGCCTCAGCCCCGCCGAACACCTGACGCTGGGCCGGGCACTCGCGCCGCTGCGCGACGAGGGCGTGCTGATCCTTGGCAGCGGCTTCAGCTTCCACAACCTGCCCTTGATGTTCAGCGGCGCCGGCCGCGCGCCGTCGGTCGCGTTCGACGCCTGGCTGCAGAGCGCCCTGCCCTCGGCGGATGGCCGCGGTGAACGCCTGAAGGCCTGGGCGCAGGCCCCGGCCGCGCGCCAGGCCCATGCCCGCGAGGAGCACCTGCTGCCCCTGATGGTGGCCGCCGGTGCGGCGGAAGGCGACGAAGCGCGCTGCACGTATCACGAGACCGCGTACATGGGCGCCATCACGGCGTCGAGCTTCAGGTTCGGCTGAGCCGGAGGGCATCGTCGACACTGGCATGCCTCACAGGATCCGCCATGGCCGACGCACCGCCCACCTCGCTTGACGCCCTCATTGACACCCTTCAGCACGCGCACCGCCGTGCCGGCCTGATCGACGCCACGCCCTGGGCGGCGGCCGTCACGACCGAGGCCGACGCCTACGCGGTGCAGGCCGGCGTGGCACAGGCCCTGGGCTGGCCCCGGGACCGATGGAAGTCCGGCGGCGCCGGCCTGCAGGGGCCCTTCAGCCATTCGCCCGTGGCCCCCACGCCGGGGCGGGATCTGCTGGGCATCGAGGCCGAAGTGGCCCTGCGCCTGGCCCGCGACGTGACGCCGGAGGACGCGCAGGGCCCGCTGGACGCCAGCCTCATCGACGGCCTGTGCATCGCCGTGGAGTGCATTGCGTCCCGCTGGGCGCAAGCGCTCGACGCCCCCGCCCTGCTGCGCATGGCCGACTTCCAGTCCAACGCCGGCCTGCTGACCGGCCCGTGGCAGCCGTGGCAGGCCTTGGACTGGGCGCGACTCGGCTGGCGCCTGGCCCTGCCCGGCCAGCCGGTGATCGAGCGGCGCGGCGGCCATTCGCTCGCCGATCCGGCCGGCGTGCTGCCGGCCTGGCTGCGCCATGCCACGCGCCACGGCGACACGGTCAAGGCCGGCACGGTCGTGACGACGGGCGCGTGGGGCGGGGTGCACCCCTGCCCGGGCTCGCCGCGCGGAACGCTCGCCATCGAGGGGCTGGGCGAGTTCAGTTTTTCAGCAACGGCGTGAAGATGGCGATGAAGCCCGCCACGTTCAGGACCACGGTCGCCCAGTAGACACGCCGAAAGCTCGCCTTGGCGCTCTTGTGGCGCAGCGTCTGTTGGGCCAGCAGCGCACCTGGCCAGCCGCCCGCCAGCGCCAGCAGGTGCAGGGTGTTCTCGGCCACACGCCATTCGCCGCGGCCCGCCGCCCGCTTGTCGAGCGCGTAGACGATGAAGGTCGCCATGCTGAGCGCCGAGTACAGGCCCCAGGTCCAGTTGGGCAGGCCCCAGCGCAGATGACAGGCCAGCACGAAGGCCGCGAAGGCCGGCACGAGCAGCAGGAGGCCGCTGCCGCTGCGGGGGGCCGGAGCGGGGGGCGGGGCGCGTCGCGCGAGGCCTTGCACGTCCTGCGCGCGCCGCTTGCCCTGCGCGTCCGTGCCTTCCCGGAAGCTCAGCCGTTCGCCAGCGAAGGGTCGGTGTGGCCGCAATCCGAAGGCCGTGGCGTGCACGAACACCTTGGCCCCACCGCCATCGGGCGTGATGAAGCCATAGCCTTTCGCATCGTCCCACTGCGTCAGGGTGCCCGTCTGGCGTGTCATGGCCGGCCCTCGAAATGCGCGCGCAGCGCCGCGATGGCATGGCGCACCTTGGCCGGCTGGGCATCGCGTTGTGGCGTCAGCGCCCAGACGGGCAGCACCGGCCAGTCGATGGCGGACGCCAGCCGCAGCAGCCGCCCCGAAGCGACCGCCGCGGCCACATCCTCGTCACCCAGCATCGCCAGGCCCAGGCCGGCCTCGCACAGCTGCTGCAGGCTGAGCTGGTTGTTGCTGGTGTAGCGCGGCGTGATGGTCAGGCTCGTGCCGGGAAGCTGGCGCGGCGTGTCGGTCCCGGCCTGCAGCATCAGCCAATCGGCGGCACCCAGGGCCTCGGGCGTGGTCGGCACGCCGTGCTCGGCGAGATAGGCCGGCGCCGCGTACAGGCTCATGCGCACGCTGCCGATGCGCTGCGCCACCCAGGCGCTGTCGGGCAGCCGGCCGAAGCGGATGGCGAGGTCGATGCGGTGCGCGACGAGGTCGGTGAAGCCGTCTTCCACCTGCAGGTGCAGGCGCAGCCCGGGATGCGCCGCCAGCAGCGGCGACAGGGCCGGCGCGAGCTGGCGCGCGAAACCCACCGTCATCGCCAGGCGCAGCTCGCCCTCCGGCGCATCCCGCAACTGCTGGAGCTGCGCCTGGGCTGATTCAGCGGCCGCCACCATCGCGGCGCAGCCGGCGTGGAAGCGCTCGCCGGCCGGCGTCAGGCTGAGCTTGCGGGTGGACCGGTGCAGCAGCGTCACGCCCATGTCGTGCTCCAGCGCACGGATCTGCTGGCTGACGGCCGAGGTGCTGGTGCGCAGCTGCCGGGCGGCCGCCGCAAAGCTGCCGTGTCGAACCACGGCGGCCAGCACTCCCATGCGCTTGAGTTGGTCGAGCATGAAGTTCTTCTAAACAGTGCAGGCGATTTTGGCCGACTTATCAAGCCATCGTGAAGGCGAAAGAATTTCGCTCACCCCAGAACTCGGTTGGAGAACCTGCCATGAAGATCGCCCTGATCGGTGCCACCGGCTTTGTCGGCACCGCCCTGCTCGACGAACTGCTGAACCGCGGCCACGAGGTGCACGCCCTGCAACGCGACGCCAGCAAGCTCGCCCCACGGCCAGGTCTGTCGGTGAAGACGGTCGACGTCCTCGGCGCCCCGGACCTCGCGGCCGAGTTGGCCGGCGTCGACGCCGTCATCAGCGCCTACAACGCCGGCTGGACGAACCCGCAGCTGCATGACGACTTCCTGCGCGGCAGCCAGCGCATCACCGATGCCGCGCGGGCTGCCGGCGTGCGCCTGATCGTGGTCGGCGGTGCGGGCAGCCTGTTCATCGCGCCGGGGCAGCAACTCGTGGATTCGCCGGCCTTCCCGGCCGAGTGGAAGGCCGGCGCCCTCGCCGCTCGCGAGGTGCTGAACCGCCTGCGAGCCGACACGACCTCGCTCGACTGGACCTTCGTCTCGCCGGCCATTCACCTGGAGCCCGGCGAGCGCACGGGCCGGTATCGCCTGGGCACCGAATCGCCCGTGGTCGACGCCGCGGGTGACAGCCGCATCAGCGTCTCCGACCTCGCCGCCGCCATCGTGGCCGAAGTGGAGGCGCCGGCCTACCGCCGCAACCGGTTCACGGCTGCCTACTGACGCGAGACGGCGGCGCCCAGGCCTGCGGGCCTGGCAGCCCCATGAAAAAGGCCCCGCACGCCAAAGCGTGCGGGGCCTGAGGTCGTTCAGACGGGGGCGGAGGCCTCAGCGGCCGAAGCCACCCTTGCGCGGGCCACCGGGGCCACGGCGCTCGCCGCCGAAGGCCGGGCGGTCACCGCCGCCGAAGCTGGGCTTGCCGCCGAACGCCGGCTTGCCACCGGCGTTGAACGGGCGATCGCCACGCGGCTGGAAGCCACGGTCTTCACGGGGCGCGAACTCGCGCGGCTGGAAGCCACGGTCCTCACGCGGCTGGAAACCACGCTCTTCCCGCGGCGCGAAGCCGCGGTCGCCACGATCACCGCGCGGTGCGAAACCGCGGTTGTCGCGCGGCTGGAAGCCACGGTCCTCGCCACCACGGGGCTGGAAGCCCTCCTGACGCGGCTGGAAACCGTCGTTGCGCGGCTGGAAGCCACGATCGCCGAAGGGCTTGCCGCCACCGTGGAACGGGCGGCCACCGTCTTCACGGCGGAAAGGCTTGTTGCCGAAGCCGGGGCGGCCGCCACCGAAGTGGCCGCGAGGGCCGCGGTCGTCGAACGAACCGGCCGGGCGCGGCGGGAAGATGCGCGGCTCTTGCGTCTTGGGCTCCAGGCCTGCGATGTGACTGACGGGAATCGTCTGCGTCGTGAACTGCTGGATGCGGCGGATCATGCTGACGTCGTCGCGCAGGCCCAGCGTGATCGCGAGGCCCTGGCGGCCGGCACGGCCGGTGCGGCCGATGCGGTGCACGTAGTCCTCGGCCTTCATCGGCAGGCCGTAGTTGATGACGTGGCTGATGGTCGGCACGTCGATGCCGCGGGCGGCGACGTCGGTGGCGACCAGCACCTTCAGGTCGCCGCGGCGCAGGCCCATCAGCACGCGATTGCGCTTGCCTTGCGGCATGGCGCCGTGCAGCGGCGCAACGGCATGGCCGATCTCGGCCAGCCGCTCGGCCAGCCAGTCGGCATCGCGCTGCGTGCTGGTGAAGACCACGGCCTGGTCCAGCTCCGGCTGGGCCAGGATGGCTTCCAGCAGTTGGTCCTTGTGGTGGGGGTTGTCGGCCCAGTGCAGGCGCTGTTCGATGTTCTCGTGGGTGTCGGTGTGCGACGCCACTTCGATGCGCTCCGGGTCCTTCAGCAGTTGCTGGGCCAGGCGGCCGACGTGGCCGGCGAAAGTGGCGCTGAACATCACCGTCTGGCGCTCGGCGGGGGTGTTGCCGGCGATCAGGTTGATGTCGTCGATGAAGCCCATGTCCAGCATGCGGTCGGCTTCGTCGAGCACCAGCATCTCGACATTGGCCAGCACGCACTTGCCCGACTGGATGTGATCGATCAGGCGGCCCGGGGTCGCGATCAGGATGTCCAGCGGGCCGGTGAGCTGGCGGATCTGCAGCGGGTAGGGCATGCCGCCCAGCACCGTGGCGACCTTCAGGCCCGGGATGAAGCGGCCGTAGGTCTGGGCGGCCTTGGCCACCTGCATGGCCAGTTCACGGGTGGGCGCCAGGACCAGGATCTTGGGGCCGTAGATGACGCCCCGGACTCGGCCCTGGACGGGTCCCTCCCCGTCCTGACGGCGCTTGCCGTTGTCGCCGCGGGCGGCGAGGATCTTCTCGAGGGCCGGCAGGATGAAGGCGGCCGTCTTGCCCGAGCCGGTGCGCGACGAGACCATCAGGTCCTTGTTCGCGATGGCGGCGGGGATGGCTTGGGCTTGCACCTCGGTGGCGTTCTCGTAGCCGGCGTCCTTGACGGCTTGCAGCACGGTGGGGCTCAGGCCCAGGGTCTCGAAACTCATCGTTCGTTCTTTCAATCAATCGTCACGCCGCACAGGCAAACGCGCAGCGCCGAGGGGCGGTTCTGGCCCTTCGGAATCACAAAAAGTCGCTGGGAGATCGATCAGCTCGCGTCGTGCGGCTCGGGCTTGTTACGGCAGCCCGGGTGCGGCGCGGGGGAACAGTCAGTCATAGCGACGGCTTCATCGCCGCCGACCGATCCGTGTTCGGAGTTCGATACGAATGATCGAACGAGGTCAGAGGAGACGTTTCACACCTGGGTCATCCCCAGGCGAAGCCGCGACTGTAGCACCGATCAGGGTTTTCACCAAATCTGGGGAGGTTCTGGCACACTGCGCCCCGGGGTCGGCAGACACCCAGGCCTTGCCGCACGGCATTTGTCGTGAGCTGAACCTGCCACGCATTCGCCCATGACCACGTGAGACTTCCGCGTGCGCCCTGGCTGCAAGTCGGCAAGCCCAGCCCCTGATCGTCGGCGTGCGCATGGAGATCGACCGTGCCCCGTGAAGCCCTGCCCCTCGTCGTGGACGATCTGTCCACCTTCGCCAAGTCGCTGCGCACGCAACTGCTGGCCCATCCCGCCACGCCGGGCCATCAGACCCTCCTGAACATGGTGGCCCGCGCCGCCGGCCACCGGAACCTGCAGGCGCTCATGGCGCGACCGCACCCACGACCGGCGGCGGCACCCGTGCCCGAAGAGCCCGTGAGCGAACTCGTGCGGCGCACGCTGCACCAGTTCGACACCGATGGGCGGCTGGCGCGCCTGCCCGCCCGCCGTGCACTGCAGGCGCTGGCGCTCTGGGGCCTGTGGATGCGCTTCGATGCCAAGCGCCCCTACCGTGAGCGCGAGATCAACAAAATCCTGAACGCCTGGCACACCTTCGGCGACCACTGCACGCTGCGCCGCGACCTCGTCACGCAGGGCTTCCTGGCCCGCACCGCGGACAGCGCCGTCTACACCAGGCTGCCCGCCCGGCCGGACGCCGACGGCATGGCGCTGATGCGGGCGCTACGCCAGCTCGGCCGCTAGCCAGCCGCGCAGGCTGTTGAAGAAGGCCAGCCCCTCGGCGCGGGCGAGGTCGTCCTTCGTCAGCCGGCCTTCGCGCAGGCGCCCCTGCGCGAGCAGTTCGGCCCGCAGCACGCCCGGCAGCAGGCCGGCGCTCACTGGCGGCGTGAACCACTGGCCGTCGAGTTGCACCGCGAGGTTGCCGAAACTGCATTCGGTCAGGTCGCCGGCTTCGTTCCACAAGATGACGTCGAAGGCGTCGGCCGGCTTGTCGAAGCCAGCGTAGGCCTCGCGGCGGGTCGTCTTGTGCACGAGGAACTCGGCGCCGGCGCCGAGCGTCACGATGGGGTGGTCGGCCAGGGCCAGCTTCACCGGACCGGACGTCGGCGTGAACGCCGCCAGGGTGTGTTCGAGGAGCCCGTCGGCAGCGCAGGTCAGGCGCAGGCGCCAGGTGCCGTCGGGATGGCGAGCGCCCAGCTCGTGCAGCCGCGCACGGGCCTCGGCCAGTGAGAACCGCAGGCCGAAGTGACGCGCCGTGCGCTGCATGCGCGCCAGGTGCGCATCGGCACGCACCGCCACGCCGTGATCGAGCAACAGGGTCTCCAGCGCCGCCACGGGCGCCTCAGCACGCGCTAGGAAGCGCGACTTGGCCCGCCACTCGGCGATCTCTGCGGCCGGCTCGCTGTCCAGCGTGATCGCGCTGCCGAGGCCCGCCTGCAGGCGGCCACCAGCGAACTCAACCGTGCGGATCGGCACGTTGAAGGTCGCCACGCCGCCGGGCTGGATCAATCCCAGCGCACCGCAGTACCAGCCGCGCGGCGTCGGCTCCAGCTCGCGGATGACCTCCATCGCCCTCACCTTCGGCGCCCCGGTCACCGAGCCGCAGGGAAAGAGCGCCGCGAAGGCGTCCGCGAGCGTCAGGCCGGGGCGGCTCACCGCGGTCACCGTGGACGTCATCTGCCAGACCGTCGGCAGCGCCAGCAGCTCGAACAGCCGCGGCACCCGCACCGTGCCGAGCTGCGCGACACGGCTCAAGTCGTTGCGCAGCAGGTCCACGATCATCAGGTTCTCGGCCCGCTCCTTCTCGCTGGTGCGCAGGTGGGCCTGGGCGGCTTCGTCCTCCACGCGGTCACGGCCGCGGGGGGCGGTGCCCTTCATCGGCTGGGCGGCCAGCAGCCAGCTGGCCTTGGCGCCGGGCACGGGGCGCCAGTCGAAGAACAACTCGGGCGACACGCTGGCCACGCCCGCCTCGCGCAGGAACAGGCAGAAGCCGCCCGGCTGGCTGGCATGCAGCGCGAAGAACAGCTGCGCCGGGTCGAGGTCGGGGGCCTGGGCGCGCAACCGCGTCGTCAGGTTGACCTGGTAGCAGTCGCCGGCGCGGATGTAGTCGCGGATGCGCTCGATGGCGGGCGCGGCATCGGGTTCGGTGTCGGCCCAGCCCAGCAGGCCGGTGTGGGCGGCGTCGGCGTCCGGCCAGGGCTCGGGCGCGGTGTCGTAGACGGCGAACTCGGCCAGCGTCACCGTGCTGCCGTGCGTGACGAGCGCCGGCTCCAGCGCGCCGGCAGCCTCGTAGCGCAGCCCGCCCAGCACCCAGGCCCCGGCGCGCGCGGCGGCTTCGGCCTCGGCCAGCACGGGACGGAGTTGCTGCGCCGTGTGCGCCCGCAACCAGCGCGACGGCGCCGACCGCCACACGCCGCGCAGCCGCTCCCCGTCCTCCCGCGCGAGCGGGTGGCGCGGGAAGTCGAACGCCGCCTGAATCACGTCAGAGCGCGAGGAAGGTCGTGCGGTAGTGCGCCAACTCGTCGATGGACTCGTGGATGTCGGCGAGCGCCGTGTGCGCCTGGGCTTTCTTGAAGCCTTCCAGCGCCGACGGCTTCCAGCGCTTGGCCAGTTCCTTCAACGTGGACACGTCCAGGTTGCGGTAGTGGAAGAAGCTCTCCAGCTCCGGCATGTAGTTCGCCAGGAAGCGGCGGTCCTGGCAGATGCTGTTGCCACACATCGGGCTCTTGCCCTTGGGCACGTACTGCTTGAGGAAGGCGATGGTCTGCGCCGCGGCCTCGGCTTCCGAGATGGTGGAAGCCTTCACGCGGTCGATGAGCCCGCTCTTGCCGTGGGTGCCCTTGTTCCAGGCGTCCATGGCGTCCAGCGTCGCGTCGCTCTGGTGCACGGCGAAGACCGGGCCCTCGACGCGCTTCTCCAGCATCGGGTCGGTCACGACGACGGCGATCTCGATGATGCGATCGGTGTCCGGGTACAGCCCCGTCATTTCGAGGTCGATCCAGATCAGGTTGTTGTCGCTCAGGGCAAGGGTGTCGGACATGGTGGGCTCACGCTAAAGAGGTCAAATTCTCGCAGCCTAAACTCGCGCCCATGTCTCCCACGCTGTTGTCCCTTGCGTTCGCCCTGGCACTCGCGGCCTCGACGCTGCTGAAATTCTGGCTGGCCTCGCGCCAGATCCGCCATGTCGCCACCCACCGCGGCGAGGTCCCGGCCGCCTTTGCGGAGAACGTGACGCTCGAGGCCCACCAGAAGGCGGCCGACTACACCATCGCCCGTGCCCGCTTCGGACTGCTGGCGCTGGCCTTCAATGCCGCGGTGCTGCTGGGCTGGACGCTGCTGGGTGGCCTGCAGCTGCTCAACGGCTGGGCACTGGCCGCGAGCCAGATGCTGCCCGCGGCGTGGCAGCCGATGGGCTACCAGCTCGCCCTCGTCGCCGCGTTCATCCTGATCGGGGGGCTGCTGGACCTGCCCTGGGAGCTGTGGTCCACGTTCCGCATCGAGCAGGCCTTCAGCTTCAACCACACCACGCTCCGGCTCTACGTCACCGACATGGCCAAGGGCGTGCTCGTGGGCCTGGCGCTCGGCGTGCCGATCCTCGCGCTGATCCTGTGGCTGATGGGTGCCGCCGGCACCTACTGGTGGCTGTGGGCCTGGGGCGCGTGGATGGGCTTCAACCTGCTGGTGATGGTGATCTACCCAAGCGTCATTGCCCCCCTGTTCAACAAGTTCGAGCCTTTGGCCGATACCGCGGTGAAGGCGCGCGTCGAGGGCCTGATGGCACGCTGCGGCTTTAAGGCCAAGGGCCTGTTCGTCATGGACGGCAGCCGGCGTTCGGCGCACGCCAATGCCTACTTCAGCGGCTTCGGCCCGGCCAAGCGGGTGGTGTTCTTCGACACGCTGCTCAACAAGCTCGACACCGCCGAGCTGGAGGCGGTGCTGGCCCATGAGCTGGGCCACTTCAAGCACCGCCACATCACCAAGCGCATCGTGATGATGTTCGCGATGAGCCTGGCGGGCTTTGCGCTGCTGGGCTGGCTGGCGCAGCAGCCCGCCTTCTACCTGGGCCTGGGCGTGGCGCCCAACCTGGCCGCCCCCAACGACGCGCTGGCGCTGATGCTGTTCCTGCTGGTCGGACCGGTGTTCGGCTTCTTCGTGACACCGATCGCCGCACACTTCTCACGCCGCGACGAGTTCCAGGCCGATGCCTACGCGCGCGCCCAGGCCAGCGGCCCGGACCTGTCCTCGGCCCTGCTCAAGCTCCACAAGGACAACGCCGGCACGCTGACGCCCGACCCCGTCTACGCCCGCTTCTACTACTCCCACCCGCCGGCCGCCGAGCGGCTGGCCGCCCTCGCCTCTTGAACTGCTGCCATGAACCTGCTGCTCGCCCAGTGTGACCCCAAGGCCCCGCTGCTGGACGCCGACTCGCGCGACCGCGTGCTGGCCACCCTGCCCGGCTGGACGCCTGACGCCGACAGCAAGCTGATCGCCCGGCGCTTCGGCTTCGAGAACTTCTACCAGACGATGGCCTTCGTGAACGCCGTGGCCGAGATCGCCCACGCGCAGGACCATCACCCCGACATGCTGGTGGGCTACAACGCCTGCACCGTGAGCTACACCACCCATTCGCGCGGCGGTCTGACCCTGAACGACGCCATCTGTGCCGCCCAGGTCAGCGCGCTGCCGGAAGCGACCGGCGGATGAGCAAGTTCCAGGGGCTGGACCTGGGGCTCGTCGTGCGCGGCCATGGCCGGCACTACATCGTCGAAGACACCGAGGGCCGGCGCTTCGTCTGCCATCCGCGTGGCAAGAAGAGCGACGCCGTCGTCGGCGACCGGGTGCGCTTCGCCGAGGCCAGTGCCGACGAAGGTGTCATTGAAGCCGTGGAACCGCGCCGCAACCTGCTCTTCCGGCAGGACGAGTGGAAGACCAAGAGCTTCGCCGCCAACCTCGACCAGTTGCTGGTGCTGGTGGCCGTCGAGCCGGTGTTCAGCGAATCGCAACTCGCCCGCGCCCTGATCTCGGCCGAGTCGGCCGGCATCCGCGCCGCCATCGCGCTGAACAAGACCGACCTGCCCGGCGCGGCCGCCGCCCGCGAGCGCCTCGCACCGTACCGCGCGATGGGGCTGACGATGTTCGAGGTGGCGCTCAAGGCGGACCCCGACGGCTCCCGCGCCACGCTGCAGGCCTGGCTGCAGGGCCAGCGCAGTTTCGTGATGGGCCCGAGCGGCACCGGCAAGAGCACGCTGATCAACCTGCTCGTGCAGGATGCGCAAGCCCAGGTCGGCGACATCTCCCAGGCGCTGAACTCGGGCCGGCACACGACCACCACGACCCAGTGGTACTGGACCGACGGCAGCCGGCAGACCGCGCTGATCGACTCCCCCGGCTTCCAGGAATTCGGCCTGCGCCAGATCGACGCGGCCGAGCTCTGGCGCTTCATGCCCGACCTGCGCGAACACGCCGAGTGCCGCTTCCACAACTGTTCACATATTCACGAACCCGGCTGCGGCGTGCGGTCTGCCGTCGAGCAGGGCTTGATCAGTGCCAGCCGCTACCGCATCTACGGTGAGATCCTCGAGGAACTGCAACGCAAGACCTGGTGATGGCTGCCCTCGTTCGACCGATGAGCTTGGCCGCGCTGCTGGCGCTGGCTGGCTGCGCCTCGCACACCCTGCCCCCACCGACCGGCACGGAGGGTTGGCAGCCGCTGGCCCTGCCCGGCAAGGCGATCACGCGCTACAGCTGGACCGAAAAGGACGGCCGACCCGCGCTGGAAGCCGTCTCCGAGCGCTCGGCCAGCATCTGGCGCAAGCGCCTGGACCCGGCCCTGACGACGGTGGGCGAGGTCAGGTTCTCATGGTGGGTGCAACACCTCATTCCTGGGGCCAGCGTGGCAGACGTGGATCATGAGGACGCGGTAGCCCGGGTCATCTTCGGCTTCGGCGGCGACGTGCAAAGCCTGCCATTGCGCACCCGCATGAAGTTCGAGCTGGCCCAGGCCCTCACGGGCGAGATGCCCCCCTACGCGACGCTGATGTACGTGTGGGACAGCCAGCTGCCGATTGGCACCGTGGTGATCAACCCGCGCAGTGACCGCATCCGCAAGATCGTCGTCGATTCCGGGCCCGCAGAACTGCGCCGCTGGCGCGACCACCGCCGTGACCTGGCGGCCGACTTCCGGCTGGCCTTCGGCGAGGCGCCCGGCCCGCTGCAGTCGATGGCGGTCATGACCGACAGCGACAACAACCGCGCATCGGCCCGCACCTGGTACGGCCCTGTCGAGTTGAAGTAGAGCTGAAGTCGTCGTCGGCGCGGCATCGCGTGGCGCCCGCGTCGGGCCTGGCCGCGCTCAGCGCTGCTCAGGGGTGCGCAGCGGCAGCGGCGTGACCTCGGCCGCCTCCCGCACTTCGCGGGCTTCCACGTCCACCACGTCGCCCGCCGGCGGCTTGCGGCCGGCCCAGGGGTTCTTGTTGACGCGGAACTGGAAGTCCGGCTTGCGCCCGGTCAGCAGCCGCACCACGATGAACAGCACGAAGGCCAGCACGGCCACGAGGAACAGACCGAGACCGACGATGGCCCCGGCGATAATGGCCAGCAGGCGGATCAGCGAGCGGAACAACTTCATGCGGGCATTGTGGCGCCGTCAGCCGCGGCCGACGAAAGGCATGCTCGTTGCCATGACGGTCATGTTGAGCACGTTGGCGCTCAACGGCAGGCCGGCCATGTAGACGACGGCCCGCGCGACGTCTTCCACGTCCATGCGCGGCTCCACGGCCACGCTGCCGTGGGCCTGGGGCACACCCTGGGCCATGCGCTCGGTCATGTCGGTGGCGGCGTTGCCGATGTCGATCTGGCCGCAGGCGATGTCAAAGGCACGGCCGTCCAGGCTCAGCGACTTGGTCAGGCCGGTGATGGCGTGCTTGGTGGCGGTGTAGGGGGCCGAGAACGGCCGCGGTGCATGTGCCGAGATCGAGCCGTTGTTGATGATGCGCCCGCCCCGCGGCGACTGCGACTTCATCAACCCGAAAGCCGCCCGCGCACACAGGAAGCTGCCGGTGAGATTGGTGTCGACGACCGCGCGCCACTGGCTGACGCTGAGTTCGTCCACCGGCACGGGCGGTGCGCCGATGCCGGCGTTGTTGAAGAGCAGGTCCAGCCGGCCCAAATGCTCGCGCAGGCGGGCGAAGGCGGCCTCGACCTGGGCCTCGTCGCCCACGTCGGCTGGCAGCGCGAGCGCGTCCGGCAGGGTCTCGCGCAGGCTTGCCTCGCGGCGGCCCATCAGGGCGAGCGTCCAGCCTTCGCGCGCCAGCGCCCGGGCCACGGCCCGGCCGATGCCCGAGCCGGCGCCGGTGACGAGGGCGACCTTCATGGCCGGTTAGCGCCCGATCGGCGTGACCAGGGTGCGCTGCACCCAGCCGCTGAAGTTGGCGGCGTCGACCTTCACGAAGCCGTCCTTGACCTCGCCGGTGGCGACCAGCTCGTCGCTGCGGTTCAGAGTGGCCACGACCTTGCTGTCGCGCGAGGGCGAGGCATAGGCCTTCACGTTGGAGATCTTGGCCGCGAGCATCTGGCCGGCCGGGATCGGTGCGCCGGCCTGGGTCGAGCCGGCGGCATTGGCATCGCCCGAGGCGCTGCTGGTGCGGATCAGGCTTTCCTGGTCGCGGATGGCCAGCACGATCTTGTTGTAGTTGTCGAGGAAGCTCGCGGCGATCAGCTTGCCCTCCGCCGTGCTGGTGTAGCCGCCCGCGCCGCCGACGGCCCCGCCACCGAAGCCCCAGCCGCCGATGGAGAAGTCGGTCTTGCTGGCCTTGCCTTCGGCCGCGGCCACCTGGATGCTCGAACGCACGTCCGCCAGCAGCAGGCTCGTGGAGGCATCCTTGAACTTCAGGCCGCCGGCAATCGCACCGACGATGCCCAGCTTGCCACCCAGGAAGCCGCCCAGGCCACCGCTGGTGTTGGCACCGACCTGCACGTTGGGCGTCATGACGAAGTCGGCCGCCTGCATCTGGCCCTTGCCGATGTTGGATTCCTGGCGCATTTCACCCGCGGCCGCGAGCGAGCGTTCCTGCTGGATGTTCTGCATCGCCTGGCCGCGCTCGACGACGTCGAAGCAGCCCGACTGCTGCACCATCATGCGCAGCAGCGAGGCAGGCGAGCCCAGGCCGTACTGCGACAGGTAGTTCCAGCCGTTTTGGGGCTCGGCCACCGCGAGCACGCCCAGTTTCTTGCTGCATTTCTCGACGGTCGAGCCGGCCTCTTCGGCGTGGGCCGCCATCGACGTGGCGAGCCCGGCCACGAGCAGGGTGCACAGGGTCTTGTTCATGTCTCTTGTCCTCCAGTTGACGCTTGGCAGCCCGCGATTGTGCCCAGTGTGGACCGGGCCGCGCATCCGCAGACCATCGATGTGGTGTCGCCCGGATCAGGGGCGCAGTGCGAGTCGGTACTTGGTCTCGGCGGGCAGGAAGGGCAAGGGCTCGCCGGCCAGCCAGGCAGCATGGTCGCCGCGGTAGAAGGGCGACAGCGGATGCCCGCTCTGGCCGCCGGGGATGACCAGGATGCCGCGCTCCTCATGCCCGGGTGCCACGACCATGCGTTCGCTCTGGCCGTGCCCGTGGTTGTGCACGCGGGGCATGTGACTGTCGCCCGACATGCCCTGGCTGGCCTGGTCCAGCCAGGCGCCCAGCACCGGCACGGCAGCACTCAGCGGGTGGCGCATGCTGGTGGCGTTGTCGGCGCCCCACGTGGCTGCGGCCAGGCTGCCGTACTTGTCGAGCAGTTCCTTGCGGCTGTCCAGCACGGCGCGCTGCAGCAGCTCGCTCCAGGTCTTGAAGCCCGCTGGCAAGGTGTCGGGCCGTGCGGCCTGAATCAGCGCCCAACCGGGCGTTTCGGGCACCATCTTCAGGTCGCTGAGCTTGGCGCCCTGCGCCTCCAGCAGGCCGGACAGCGGCGCGAAGATCGACTTCAGCGCCTGCATCCGGAAGCTGCGCAACAGCAGATAGCCCACGGCATCGGGCCGGGCCGCCTCGGCACTCTTCTCGACCTCGGCACGGTAGTCCGCCAGGCCGTTGGCGGCGACGAACTCCGGCGTCAGGACCTGGGTCAGCAGCAGCTGGCGCCAGCGCTTCAGGAACAGCGCCCGGTGATCGAGCTGGATGGCGTGCAGCCCGGCTTCGTCGAAGCGGTCCTGGGCCTGCAGCGCGTCCCGGATCTGCTGGCCGCGGGCACCGACGTCGTACCCGCCGTTGCCCAGCAGCTTCAGCGCGGCCCCGCCCACCATGCGGGCGTTCGCCGTCCAGAGCCGCCCATCTGCCGGGTCGACGACGCGCGGCTGCTCGGCCGCCGTCAGATAGCCCTGCCAGCGGGCGCGGCCATCGCTCCAATCCTGCGGGCGGTCCATGTCCTCCTCGCCGACACGGCGCGGCATGGCGCCGATCACCGTCCAGGCGATGCGCCCGCCTGCATCGGCTACGACCAGGTTCTGCGCCGGCATGCCTGCGCCCGCGGCGAGCTGAACGGCCTCGTCCACGTCGGCCGCGGTTTCCATGTGCATCAAGCGCAGGTTCATGCCCTCGCGGTCGTGCGCCACCCAGCGCAGCACGTAGGCCTGGCCGGCCGGCGCCTTCTGCGGCAGCACGGGACCCCATTCGCTTTCCAGCACGACATGGTCTACCGCCGCTGCGCCGGCCACCTCGATGCGCTCGACGACCCGCTGCAAGGGCTTCTCCGTGCCGCCCGCCTGGTAGTGCGTGCCGGCGGCATTGAGCTTCAGGCGCACCACATCGGCCCAATCCGACGTCGTGTTCGTGAAGCCCCAGGCCACCCGGCCATTGCTGCCCACCACCAGCAGCGGCGCACCGGGCAGCGTCACGCCGGCCACGTCACGGCTGCCGGCCGCATCCTTCCAGCGCATGCGCGCCTTGAACCAGGTGCCCGGCGAACGCAGGCCAAGGTGCATGTCGTCGGCGACGATGGCGCGCTTTTCACTGCCGTGCGCCGCGGACACGGCGAAATTGTTGCTGCCGATGTCCCGCGCATCCCGCAGGCTGCAGTCCCGGCAGGCGGTGCGTGTCGCGCGCAGGGCGTCGGGCAAGGGACTCTCCGGCAGGGGCAGCGCGGTGACGCGGCTGTCGTCCAGGGCGGCCTGCCAGTCCGCGCTGTGCTGCGTCAGGAAGGCGTACCAGTCGGCCGGCACGGCGTCGTGCAGCAGGCCCGTCGCGATGTCGTCGCGGCCCTGGGCACCTTGCAGGTCCAGGTACATCCCGTAGGCCACGAGCACCGTGTCGGCCGCCACCCACGGCTGGGGCTGCTGGCGCAGCAGCAGGTATTCGGGCGGCCGCGCCCCCAGAGCGCCGAGGCCGGCATTCACGCCGCTCACGTAGGCCTCCAGCAAGGCGCGCTCGTCGGCTGCCAGGCCGGCGATGGCCAGCTCGGCGCGATGGCGGAAGCGGTGCGTGCGGCGAGACTGGTCCAGCGGCAAGGCCTTGGCACCGACCAGCGCGGACAGCTCACCGGCCGCGTTGCGCCGCATCAGGTCCATCTGAAAGAAGCGCTCCTGCGCATGCACGAAGCCCAGCGTGCGGGCGACGTCCAGGCGGTTCTCTGCCGTGATGGTCAGGTAGCCCCGCGCATCGCGCTGGGCCTCGACGGGCGCAGACAGCGCCGGCAGTACACGCTCGCCATCCAGTTGTGCGAGGCTGCCGCGCAGCGTCAGCCAGATCGCCAGCGCCAGCACGGCGACGAGCAGCACCAGGCCGCCGAGGATGCGTTTGAGCCAAGTCATCAGAAGGTCCCCGGGTAGCTGCCGCCATCGAGCAGGATGTTCTGGCCGGTGAGGTAGCCGGCTTGCGCACTGCACAGCATCGCGCAGATCGCACCGAACTCGGCGGCCGTTCCGAAACGCTGGGCAGGAATGGTCGCGCGGCGACGGGCCGCGATCTCGTCGACCGGCTGGCCCGCCTTCGCCGCCCCAGCAGCCATCGTCTTGCGCAGGCGGTCGGTGTCGAACGCACCGGGCAGCAGGTTGTTGATCGTCACGTTGGCAGCCGCGAGCCGCGGCTGGCGGGCGACGCCCGCCACAAAGCCCGTCAGCCCCGAGCGTGCGCCGTTGGACAGGCCGAGCATGTCGATGGGTGCCTTCACCGCGCCGGACGTGATGTTCACGATGCGCCCGAAGCCGCGCGCCGCCATGCCATCCACCGTCGCCTTGATCAGCTCGATGGGCGTGAGCATGTTGGCCTCCAGCGCCGCCAGCCACTGCTCGCGCCCCCAGTCGCGGAAGTCACCCGGCGGCGGGCCGCCCGCGTTGTTGATCAGGATGTCGACCTGCGGACAGGCAGCCAGCGCGGCCTGCCGGCCCGCGTCGGTCGCGATGTCACCGACGACGGTGCGCACCTCGACGGCCGGGTTCACCGCGCGCAACGCCGTCGTAGCCGCCAGCAGGTCCGCCTCGCCGCGCGCGGTGATGACGACGTTCACGCCCTCCCCCACCAGCGCCTCGGCGCAGCCACGCCCCAGCCCCTTGCTCGCCGCGCACACCAGCGCCCAGCGTCCGGTCAAACCCAAGTCCATGTCTCGCTCCGCAAGAAAAAATGCGGCCGTGCACCGCACGCCGCATCATCGCCCGAGTCGAACCTCGGATCACCTTCACCACACCGCGGCGCGCGCAGCGCCGCCGCCCCTCGCGCGGCTCGCGCGGATCCGGCTCCGCCGGTACGGGGTGGACTCTGTTCAAGGCGGCCACCCCACCCCATCCAATGCAGCGCGCGCAGCGCCGCTGCCCATCGCGCGGCTCGCGCGGATCCGGCTCCGCCGGTCCGCCGCGAGCGCCCCCTTGAGGGGGCCGGCGCAGCCGGTACGGGGTGGTCTCTTACCTCCAGAACTTGCCGTCCGGGCCCACGATGGACACGTCGGTGAATTCCAGGCCGTTGTGGTCCTTGTCGGTGTAGTGGATCTGCAGGCCACCCAGGTCGATCCGTGCGCCGTCCAGCGCCTTCACGAAGCCTTCGCGGGTGATCTCCTTGCCGTTGACGCGCTTGAGCGTCTCCACCACGAGCTTGGCCGCGGCGAAGCCCTCCAGCTGCGCCGGCGTCAGCTCGGACTTGCCCGCGGCCTTGGCCAGGCCCAGCGCCTCCCGAACCATCGGATTGGCCGTCGAGCGCTCGTACGGGAACAACTGCGTCACCACCGTGCCGCGGGCGTTCTCGCCGAGCTGCTTCACGAAGTCGCTGGAGGCGTTGTTGGACAGCGTGGCCACGTGTGCCGTGGAGCCCGCGGCCCGCAGCGCATTGATGCCCTCGACGACGGCATAGCCCGGCCCGATCAGCACGATGGCCTCGATGCCGGCCTTGGTGATGGCCTGCATGGTGGGCGCGAGATCCGGCTTGTTGCGGTCGAAGCGCAGGTGGGACAACGCCCGCAGCTTCATGTCGTCCAGCCCCTTGATGGCGCCCTTGCCGGCATCGTTGCCGAAGTCGTCGTTGACCTGCACGATGGTGATGCGCTTCACGCCGATGCCAGCCAGGTGGCGAACGGCTCGCTCGGCTTCCTTCTGGTGGCTGGCGCGCAGGTGATAGACCCAGGGCTGCACCGGGTCACGCAGGCTGATCGCACCGGTGGCCGGTGCCAGCAGCGGGAGCTTGTTCTCCTTCAGCACGGGCAACAGGGCCTCGGTCGGGCCGGTGCCGCGGCTGAGCATCAGGGCGAGCACGCCCTGACCGGCCAGCGTCTTGGCGGCCGCCGCCGCATTGGCAGGCGTGTATTTGTCATCCTGGGTGACGAGCTCGATCGTCTGCCCCTTCACGCCGCCCTGGGCGTTGATGGCGTCGAAGTACAGCTTGGCGCCTTCAGCGCTCTCCTGCACGATGCCCGCGACCGGACCGGAGAAACCGGCCACCATGCCAATGCGCAGCGTGTTCTGAGCCCACGCGACATTCGAACTGATGCAGGCAGCGAACAATGCCGCCAGGCCAACCCAACGCTTCACTGTTTTTTCTCCAGGCCGAGCGCCCCATGGCGCACTTTCAGGCGGCGGATTGTGAGGCCAGCCCCCCACTGCCCAGGGGGGCCTCAGCCCCGGGAAAAACCCGGCCTGACCCGGTGCCAATGCGCATTTCCACCGCTTTTGACGGGCCTACACTTCATCGGCGCCGTTATGGCCCCTGCTGCAGGAGAACCCGTTGCCGTCGTCCGCCATCCCAACGACATCCGCCCCCGGACACGCTTTTGGCTGGCAGCGCAACTCACTCACGTTCGCCGTGGTGCTCGCCCTGTTGCTGGGCCTACTGCTGCCGACCACCGCGGTTCTGCTCTACGACGGGCAGAAGACCCGGGCGACGGCGATGGAAGACCTGCGGCGCGACCTGGCGCGCGCCACCGAGGTGATGGCCCTGTCGCTGGCCGAGCCGGTATGGCAGGTGTCGCCCGACCTGGCCGACCCGATGGTCAAGGCCCAGATGGACGACCCGCGCTTCGTGTCGGTGCAGGTCATCGAGCCGGCGTCGTCGGCGCCCTTCCTGTCCCAGCAGCGCACCGGCGAGCAGGTCGACAGCGACCTGGTGCTGAGCCAGACCCGACCCATCCAGCGCGACGGCCGCGAGATCGCCAAGCTGACGGTACGCATGAGCGCAGCACCGCTGCTGCAGGCCAAGCAGGCCGAAGTCTGGCGCACCGTCTGGCGCAGCGGCCTCACGCTGACGCTGTCCCTCGTGCTGATGCTATGGGTGCTGCAGCGCTACGTGCTGCGACCGATGACCGAGCTGACCGGCGCCGCTGAAGCGCTGGCCGCAGGTCGCCTGGAGCAGCCGCTGCGCGTGGGCGGCGCCGACGAGATCGCGCGGGTCGGCATGGCCATGGAGCGCATGCGCCAGGCCCTGCTGTCCGCCTTCGAGGCGCTGCGACAGCACAACCTGAACCTTGAAGAAACAGTCGCGCAGCGCACCGCCGAGCTGACCACGAGCAATGCCGAGCTGCACGAGGCCTTGAAGACCCTGCAGAAGGCACAGCGCGAGCTGGTGGAATCGGAGAAGCTCGCGTCACTGGGCCGGCTGGTGGCAGGTGTGGCGCATGAGCTCAACACGCCGCTGGGCAATGCGCTGACCGTGGTGTCGGCACTGGACGACCGCTACAAGCAGCTGGAAGCCATGCTCAGCGGTGCGGTGCAATTGCGCCGCAGCACGCTGGAGGAACTGGCTCGTGACACCCGCCGGGGCCAGGACATCCTGCAGCGCAACGTGCAGAAGGCGGCGGACCTGGTGCGCGACTTCAAGCAGGTGGCCATCGACCAGACGGCCGACCTGCGCCGCGACTTCGAGCTCGCCAAGGTGGTGGAGGACGTGCTCGTGATGGTCGAGCCGAGCTTCAAGCACACGCCCTACATCATCGACACCGACCTCTGCCGCGGCGTGATGATGAACAGCTACCCCGGCGCGCTGGGCCAGGTGCTGACCAACCTGCTGATGAACGCCCTGCTGCATGCCTTCGAAGGGCTGGACCATGGGCGTGTGACGGTGCGCTGCCTGCCGGTGCAGGGCGGTGAGGTGGAACTGGTCGTCAGCGACGACGGCCGGGGCATGGACGAATCGGTGCGCCGGCGCATCTTCGACCCCTTCTTCACGACCAAGCTCGGCACGGGCGGCTCGGGCCTGGGCATGCACATCGTGCACAGCATCGTGATCAACGTGCTCGGGGGGCAGATCGAGGTCCGGTCGGCACCGAGCCAAGGCACGCAGATGGTGATCCACCTGCCGCTGGTGGCGCCGCAGCGCACCAGCAGCGAGGCGTCGGAATCGACTTACTGAGACGCGGCCGATGCCGGTGCGACCGCAGCCGGCACCGACGCGGCGTCGGCAGCCGCCGGGGCAGACGCGGCCGTGTCGTGGCCGCCTGACACGTCATGCTTCTCGCCGCTCAGGTCGATGTTGCCGCCGCTCTTGGTCAGGATGAAGAGCGCCAGCGCCGCGAAGGCGATGAAGCCGACGATCAGTTTCCACATGCTTGAATCTCCACAGTTGAGGACTGCGGATGATTCTGCAGACGGAGGCTGACGCTCAACTGAAGGCGAACACCGACCGGCTGCCATCGGCCGCGCTGTAGCTCAGCGCGTGCGCCAAGCTGGCAAAGTCCACACGCAGCTCGGCCCACGCCGCCCCATGGTCCCAGCGCAGGTGCAGCACCGTGTCGTCACTGTCGAACCGCGTGAAGCGCCCCTGGAAGGCAGCGTGCGCGTTGCGCAGGCGGATCAGCGCGATCAGGCGCTGCACGACCGGGCGGCGGCAGTCGGCGTCGAGTTCGTCGGCCGTGTAGTGATGGCGGTTGATGTCGCGCCCCACCTGGCTGCGAGCCAGCAGATCCATGTCGTTGTGACCGGCCAGCAGGCCGACGTAATAGACCTGCGGCACGCCGGGCAAGAAGAACTGGATCGCCCGCGCGAGCAGGTAGGCGGTCTCGTCCCGCCCCATCGCATCGAAGAACGTGCAGTTGACCTGGTAGAGGTCCAGGTTGCTGGCCGCCGCACCGGTGGCCTTGCGGCTTTCGCCCTGGCTGGCGGTGTGGATGCGCTCGACGAGCTGGTCCAGCTCCTGCGGAGGCACGAGCCCCGGGTAGGCTGCGCGGTCGCTCGCATCGGCGCCGATGTCGATGATGCCGATGCCGTCGTGCGTGTCCAGCACGGTCAGTGCGTTGGTCGGGCGCATGCCGATCCACCGCTTCAGGGCCGCAGCGGTCTTGAAGTTGAACGCATGCAGCACGAGCGGCGGCAGCGCGAAGTCATAGACCCAGTCGACCTGGGTGGCGATCTCGATCTGGCGCTGGTAGTAGGCGTGGATCTCCACCAGCACCTCGATGCCGAGCGCCCTTGCCTCCTGCGCGAACTGGCCGATGAAGTCGAAGGTCTCCGGCATCATGAAGCAGCTGCCGCCGGCCTTCTTGATGGCATAGCCCACCGCGTCCAGCCGCACCATGCGGATGCCGTTGTCGGCAAAGGTGCGCAGGATCCCCGCGAGGTAGGCGCGGCCCTGCGGGTGGTGCACGGCGATGTCGATCTGGGCGACGGTGAAGGTCGTCCAGAGGATGCGGCGCTCGCCGTTCTTCAGCGTGGCGTAGGTCAGCGGCAAGCCGGGGCGTGGGCGGTACACGGCCAGCAGGTCCCGCTCGGTGGCGCCGTTCGGGAACACCGCATCCAGCGTCAGGAAGAGCCCGGCATAGGCCGACGCGTCGCCCTTCTCGGAGTAGTCCAGGAACTGGGGCGACTCAGCTGACATGTGGTTGACGATGACGTCGCCCATCACGTCCACCACCTCGGTCAGCGACTTGATGTCGGCCCAGCCACCCAGGCGGGGGTCGACCTGCGTGTGGTCGATGGGGTCGAAGCCGGCATCCGCGCCGTCGATGGCATGGAAGAAGGGCAGCAGGTGCACGCCGCCGAACACGCCGGCCAGCGGCGCGCCAGGCTCGGAGAGCAGACGCTTGAGCCGCGCCAGGTCGGCGCCGTCGCGCCGCCCACCCAGGCGGTCGACGTAGGTGATGAGCTGGACTTGGTTCTTCATGAGGTCTTCTCGGTACGCACGCGCAGCACACACACGGCGGCCAGGGCCAGCAGCACGCCGGCCAGGCGGATGACGTTCTCGGGGCGGCCGCCGAGCAGGCTGTCGTAGAACAGCGGCAGCGTGACCGCCTGGATCAACATCGGGATCACGATGAACATGTTGAAGATGCCCATGTAGACCCCGGCCCGCTCGGGCGGGATGCTGCCGGCCAGCAGCACGTAGGGGTTGCCCATGATCGAGCCCCAGGCCAGGCCCACGCCGACCATCGGCAGGAACAGCAGCCAGCCGTCCGCGCGGATGCCGGGCAGCGCCCACATGCCCGCGGCGGCGGCGAACAGGGCGAACGCGTGGACCCATTTCGCGCCCAGGCGCTTCGTGAACGGCACCATCGCAAAGGCCGCGACGAACGCCACCGCGTTGTAGAAGCCGCCGATCTGGCCGTTGAGCAAGGCCGCATCGCGAAAGCCCGTGCTGTGCGGGTCGTCCGTGCCGAACACCGTGGCGGCCAGCGTGGGCACGATGTAGATCCAGTAGCACATCATCCCGTACCACTGGAAGAGTGCCATCCACCACAGGCGCCGCATCGTCGGCGGCATCTCGCGCACGGCGCTCCAGATCTCGGCGAGCGCCGGTCCCAGGCCACGCGGGAGCGCGCGCAGTCGAGCGAGTTCGTCGGCCGGCAGCGGCAGCTCGGGCACCTTGCGGACCGACCACCAGACCGTCGTGAACGACAGCAAGGCACCGACGACGAAGGCCAGCGTCGTGACCACCGGGATGCCGTTGCCCCCGAGCGCGTCCTTGTTCATGCCGAAGAACACGAGCAGGCTGGGCGTGAGGTAGGCCAGCGTCTGCGCCAGGCCCGTGAAGGAGGCTTGCGTGAGGAAGCCCGAGGCATGCTGCTCTTGGCGCAGGCGGTCGCTGACGTAGGCGCGGTAGGGCTCCATCGTCACGTTGTTGGCCGCGTCCAGGATCCACAGCAGGCCGGCTGCAAACCACAGTGCCGGGCTGAAGGGCATGGCCAGCAGGCCGAGCGAACACAGCAGCGCGCCGATCAGGAAGTACGGCGTGCGCCGACCCCAGCGGTGGGTCGTGCGGTCGCTCATCGCGCCGATGACGGGCTGCACCAGCAGGCCGGTGATCGGGCCGGCGAGCCACAGGTAGGGCAGATCCTTGCCCTCGGCGCCGAGCATCTGGTAGATCGGGCTCATGTTGGCCTGCTGCAGGCCGAAGCTGAACTGGATGCCGAGGAAGCCGACATTCATGTTCAGGATCTGGGAGAACGACAGGTGGGGCTTGTTCATGGGTCAGCCCTCGGCGGGCAGTGCATGCAGGGCCTCGCGCCAGGGCGCCAGCGCGGCAGGGTCGGCGGGCAGCGGTCCGCGCACGCCGCAAATCATCGCGGCGTAGCGGTTGGCGAGCGCGAGCGTGGCGACGAGATCACGCTGCAACGACTGCCCCGCCAGCAGCATCGCCGTGAAGCTGTCACCGGCACCGACGCTGTCGACGAAGGCGGGCTGGGCCACGCCGTCCCCACGGGTCAGCAGCGCGCCGCGCTCGCCGTACAGCGCATAGCCGGCCTCACCCCGCGTGACCAGCAGCCGCTGCAGCGCGAAGCGCGCCATGAGCGCCGCCAGATCCGGCTCGAACCACGCCTGCAGCCGGTCGAGTTCGTCCTCGTTGATCTTGACCCAGTCGGCCAGCATCAGGGATTCGGCAGCGAGTTCGGGCGTGTCGGTGCCGGGCCGCAGGTTCAGGTCGAGCAGCCGGGGGCAGCTGGCCCGCTTGACCGCGGCCCGGATCGCCGCACGCGACACCGCGTGCCGCTGCGCCAGGCTGCCGAAGTAGACGAGACCGGCGCCCGTCGTGTCGACTGCCTGGAGGTGGTCCCACGCGGCATCGGCGTGGATCTCGAAGCGGTGGCCACCGCCGTCCTCGTGCACGCTGACCCGGCCCGTGGCATGGGTGGCGTCGCGCTGGATGCTGCCCACGTCGAGGCTGAAGGCGACCGCGCTGTCGAGCACCCGGCGCCCGGCCGCGTCGCCCTCGCCGATGCGACTCGCGAAGCGCACCGGCACCCGCAAGGCCGCCAGCGAGCGCGCCACGTTGAACGGCGCGCCGCCGGCGACGTGGCCGTCGTGGAACTCGTCCACGAGGGCCTCGCCGATGACGAGGACGAGGCGGGCCATCGCCGTCGCGCTCAGAAGTTGTACCGCAGGCTGGCCTTGACCGTGCGGCCCGTATAGGCGCGCGCGGCGCCGCGGCCGTCATTGCTCTCGGTGTAGGCGATCTCGTTGAAGAGGTTGTTCGCCGCGAGCGTGAGCGTGGCCTTCGGGGTCAGGGCGTAGCTCACGAAGGCATTCACCACCGTGTAGGCCGGCAGCGTGATCGTCAGCGGGCCGGTGGGGCCGTCGTCCTGGCTCTTGCTGGTGCCGACGATGCCGACGCCCGCGGTCAGCTCATCGCTGAAGTTCAGCGTCGGGGTGAGCTGGTAGACGAACTTGGCCTGGCGCTTCGGGGCCCGGCCGTCTGCCTGCTTGGCATCGGTGTAGGTCAGGCCGCCGAGCAGGCTCAGCAGGCCGAAGCGGGCCGAGCCTTCCAGTTCCAGGCCCTTGCTGCGGTAGCTGTTGGCCTTGGCGACGATCGGGGTCGTCGTCACGTCGACGTTAACCTCATCGGTCTTGGCATCGAACAGCGTGGCGAAGAGGCTGTAGCCGCTGCCGCGCAGCTTCACGCCCACTTCGGTCTGCTTGACCTTGTTGACGGGAATGGTCGAGCTCTTGCCGTTGACGAGGTTGGGGTTGTTGAAGAAGGTGATGCGGTCGGCGTTGTAGGCCGCGCCGTCGGAGTAGCGGGCAAAGACGGAGAGGTCCTTGTCGAGTTCGTAATTGCCGCCCAGCGAGTAGGCCGTGCGACCGAACTTGTAGTCGATGAGGTTGGGCTTGGTCAGGTCGTAGGCCTTGCCCGCATTCGACTGGTAGTAGTTGCCGCTGGCCTTGTTGCTGTCGTGGCGCAGGCTGAAGTCGCCCGAGAACGGGCCCGAGTCCAGGTTCAGCACCAGGTAGGGGGCATTCGTCGTGTACTTGCTGTCCTGGAAGTTGCTGCAGCAGCCGCCAAAGCCGGGGGCGCCGTTGGTCACGCCCGGCACGTTCAGCAGCTTGGCGCCGCTTTGGTCGGCCGACAGCGAGTATTGGTTGAAATTCCAGGTCAGCGCGAGTTGCTGCACCGACGTGTAGAGACCCGCCACGGCGCTCACGCGGTTGCCGGCGCCGAGGTCAAAGTCCCGAGAGAACTTCAGGTCGTTGGCCAGAAGGCCGGCGTCATCGACCTTGGTGTTGAAGACGACCGCCGTGAACTTGTTGCCGGTGTAGGCCTTGCCGGCATCGGCTCCGGTGGCGATGGTCGTGCCGGCCGGGGCGGCGGACACGTCGTCGCCCGGGAAGATGCCAATGAAGCGGCCGCTGTTCTTGGTCCAGGCGAACTTGTTCTGCAGGCGGAAGCCACCGCCGGCGTCCAGGCTCACGTCGGCGCCGAAGCCGTCGCTCTTGGCCGACAGGCCGTCACGGATGTTGCTGTTGGCGCGGCCGTTGGTGTTGGTCAGCGTGTTGTCGACCGGCCAGCCCGCGTTGTAGAAGGCCGTGCGGCGCGGATCGAGACCCGGGATCTCCTGGATGCTGCCATTCACGTAGCGGACCGGCGTGGGCATGAAGGTGGGCGTGTGGTCGTCCAGGTGCTTGAAGCTGAAGCGGACGTAGTCCTTGCCGGCCAATTCGAACGTCACGTTGCCGCGGATCTGGCCGCCGTTCTCGGTGCCGTCGGCGCCCTTGCGGCCGCCGTCGCCCACGCGGTAGAAGCCGCCGATGTAGAAGCGCGTCTTGGGCGCCAGGCGGCCGCCGTAGCCGTAGTCGATGCGGGTCTGGTCGAAGTCCAGGCCCTTGGTGAGCTGGATGCTGCCGCCCTGCTCCAGGCCGGTCTTGTTGATGAAGTTGATGATGCCGCCCGGGGCGCCAGTGGCCAGCGTCGAGGCCGATCCGCCGCGCACCACTTCCAGCCGCTCGAAGGCCGCGTCAGCGCGCATCCAGGTGTCGGGCGTGGCGAAGGCGATGTCGCCGAACTGCAGCACGGGCAGGCCGTCTTCCTGGAACTGGATGTAGCGCGCGCCGCCGGCCGACACCGGGATGCCGCGCACGGCCACGTTCGCGTTGGATTCGCCGCCGCTGGCCTCGGCACGGATGCCGGGCACCGCGCGCAGCACGTCGGTGGCGCTCGCCGCGGTGAGGGCGGTGACGCCCTCGCTCTCGATCGTGGAAATCGCGATGCTGGTGCGCATCTTGGACTTGGCGGTGGACGTGCCCGTCACGACCACGGCGTTGAGCTTGAGGCCGTCGGACTTGTCGGCAGCGGCAGGCGCCGCCTCCTGCGCCTGGGCGCCGGCGCCGAAGAGCGTGACGACAGCGGCTGCGAGGGCGTGGCGGCGGAGCGCGGACGAGGGAATGCAAGGCATGGTTGTCTCCTGGTTGCTGGTGTTCGAGCCTTCTGCGAGGCGGTGTGGCGGCACGGCGCATGGCTGCCGTCCATGCGCTGAATTGTGCGCAAGTCGCAATTCTTTTGCAATCGATTGCATTTCAGTAGAAGCCATTAGACGCTGAAGACACAAAACGCTTTTCTTTTTCGGATGAAAACGATAAGCACGCCCGCGCGCGTCGGCGCGAACGATGTGCCGCACGAGGTGCGGCCCGGATGTTCAAGCGCCGACCTGAGGCGCGCTTTGACGCAGCTTGAGGTAGACGGGCATCGTGCGCGGCCCGGCTCGCTCGCCGCGCAACTGGCCCAGCAGCGCTTCGACGAGCTCGGCGCCGGCCTCGGCGACCGGCTGGTGCACGGTGGTCAGGGGCGGGTCACAGTAGGCTGCCAGCGGCATGTCGTCGTAACCGACCACGGCCACGTCCTGCGGCACGCTGCGGCCGGCGGCACGCAGCGCCTGGATGGTCAACAGCGCCAGCACATCGCTGCAGCAGACGACCGCATCGAAATCGTGGCGTGCCGCGCAGAACGTCTGCACCGCGCCGGTGGCCACGCCGGGCTCGAAAGCCGCCGGCAGTTCCAGGGCCGGATCGGCACTGAGGCCGGCTTCTGCCAGGGCTTGGGCGTAGCCCTGGCGCCGCAGCCAGACCTCGGGCAGGTGGGCGTCACCGATGAAGGCCACGCGGCGGCGCCCGAGCGCCAGCAGGTGCCGTGTGGCGAGGAGGCCTCCGAGCACGTTGTCGCCCCCGACGCTGCAGTAGAGCTGCTGCGGCATCTCGCCGCCCCACACGACGAGGGGCAGCTTGCGCGCGGCCATCTCGTTGAGCTGGTCGTGATGGCGCCATTGCCCGATCAGGATCACGCCGATGGCCTTGCCGGAGTCGAACCAGTGCGACGCGAGGTCCAGCCGATCCGCATCCACGCGGGACAGCAGCATGTCGTAGCCGCGGTCGGTCAGGGCGTCGGCGATCGAGCCGACGATGGACAGGAAGAACGGGTCGGAGATGTGCTGACGCGATTTGGCATCGAAGGGCACCACGACCGCCACCGTCTTGTTCTCCTGCAACCGCAGGTTGCGAGCGCCGAAGTTGATCGAATAGTTCAGAGAGCGAGCCAGATCAGCCACCCGCTGCCGGGTTTCGGCGTTGACGAGTTCGCTGCCATTGAGGGCGCGAGACACGGTCGACACAGACACGCCCGCCAGGCGCGCGATGTCCACCATCTGCAGGCGCCGCTGCTCGGCGCCCCCGGTTTCAGATCCCTCAGGTGTTTTCTTGGGTTTGACCATCCCGCAAATCCTCGCAGGCGGCAGGGCGCTCGACAAGCGAAATAAGCGGGGGCCCATGAAGAAAGGCCGGCTTGCGCCGGCCTTCGTGTTCGGTTCACCGACGCGGCGCATCGCGCCGCCGCCGGGTCAGTCCTTGGCGTAGATGTCCACGTCCTTGGTCTCACGCACGAACAGCAGGCCGATCACCAGGCTCATGGCGGCGATGACGATCGGGTACCAGAGGCCGTGATAGATGTTGCCGTTCTGGGCCACCATCGCGAAGGTGATGGAAGGCAGCATGCCGCCAAACCAGCCGTTGCCGATGTGGTACGGCAGGCTCATCGAGGTGTAGCGGATGCGGGTCGGGAACATCTCCACCAGCATGGCGGCGATCGGGCCGTAGACCATCGTCACGTACAGCACCAGCACGAACAGAATGCCGATGACCAGCGGCACATTGGCCTTGGACATGTCAGCCTTGGCGGGGTAGCCGGCAGCCTTCAGCGCTTCGCCCAGGTCCTTCTTGAAGGCCGCGATGGCCTTGGTGCTGGCTTCGTCGAACTTGTGCTCGGTCAGCTTGGTGGCGGTCGGGACGGCGATTTCCTTGTCACCCACACGGACCACAGTACCGGCACCCGCCGGGGCTTCAACCGTTTCGGACGAGGCCGACGACTGCGCCAGCGCGCGCTTGGCGATGTCGCACGGGCCGGTGAAGTCCACCTCACGCGCCAGCGGGCTGCCCTGGAAGGAGCAGCTGGCGACATTCGTGCTCAGCACGATCTTGGCGTTCGCCTGGGCCTTGGCCAGATCGGGGTTGGCTGCTTCGGTCAGCGCCTTGAACAGCGGGAAGTAGGTCACCGCGGCGAGCAGCAAGCCGGCCATGATGATCGGCTTGCGGCCGATCTTGTCGGACAGCGTGCCGAACACGACGAAGAACGGCGTGCCCAGGATCAGCGAGATGGCGATCCAGATGTTGGCCGCCGAGGCGTCCACCTTGAGCACCGAGGTCAGGAAGAACAGCGCGTAGAACTGACCCGAGTACCAGACGACACCCTGACCCGCCACCAAGCCGAACAATGCCAGCAGCACGATCTTGAGGTTCTTCCACTGGCCGAAGGACTCAGACAGCGGGGCCTTGGACGTCTTGCCCTCAGCCTTCATCTTCTGGAAGGCGGGCGACTCGTTCATGGACAGACGGATCCACACCGAGATGCCCAGCAGCAGGATGGACACGATGAACGGCACACGCCAGCCCCAGTCGGCAAAGTCCTTCTCGCCCAGCGAGGTGCGGGTGCCGAGGATGACCATCAGCGACAGGAACAGGCCGAGCGTCGCGGTCGTCTGGATCCAGGACGTGTAGGCGCCGCGCTTGCCGTGCGGCGCGTGCTCGGCGACATACGTCGCGGCACCGCCGTACTCACCGCCAAGGGCCAGGCCCTGCAGCAGCCGCAGGCCGATCAGGATGACCGGCGCCGCAGCGCCGATGGTGGCGTAGGTGGGCAGCACGCCGACGATGAAAGTCGACAGGCCCATGATCAGGATCGTGACCAGGAAGGTGTACTTGCGGCCGATCATGTCGCCCAGGCGGCCGAACACCAGCGCGCCGAACGGGCGCACGATGAAGCCGGCGGCGAAGGCCATCAGCGAGGCGATGAAGGCGGCCTGCGGATCGAGACCCGCGAAGAACTGCTTGGCGATGATCGGCGCCAGCGAGCCGTAGAGATAGAAGTCGTACCACTCGAACACCGTGCCCAGCGAGGACGCGAAGATGACCTTCTTCTCCTCTTTGGTCATCGGCGCGGCGGCCGTCGAAGTCGCAGTTGCCATGAAATGTCTCCGGTCAGTTGTCGGGCCGCCGGTAGGCTTCCCTTGCCGTGACTATTCACACGACCTCTGACCCCGTTCTGACGCGAGTCTGAATCGAGACTGACAAACTCCGCAGGAACCCGCAGTCAGCATTTCTCAATGCGAGAGAAACGCCCCTGCGCGGGTAAATCCCAGGACCAGGGGCGTCAGTGTTTACGGACCACGCCCGGCCGCGGCTGGCCGGCGACCTCCCAGGCCCCGCTGCGGAACCACGGGTCGCCCTCGAGGGCAGCGCGCAGCATGGGCAGTGCGTCCTGGCCCCAGAAGAGACGCCCCTCGAACGCGATGGTCGGCACCCCGAACACGCCCTGCGCCAGGGCCGCCTCGGTCTCCTGCCGCAGGCGCTGCTTCACGGTCTCCGAGGCCGGGTCCTGCGCGGGCGCAAGCCGCTGGGCCAGGGCCGCGAGCCGGTCCGCGTCCTGCGCGTCGGCGCCAGCGCCGCGCCAGACATGGTGGAACAGATGCTCCACCACCCAGCGCCCCGGGGTGTCGCCCGGCTGGCCTTCGGGGGCGGCACAGGCCCAGGCCAGGCGCAGCAGGGGCAGCGGGTTGAAGGGATGCCGGGCCGGCGGGTCCAGCACCACGCCCTGGGTGTGGGCCAGCCAGGCGACCTGGCGGAAGGTCCACTGCCGCTTAGTCTCGATCTCGGCCGGGCCCTTCTGCCCCAGGGCCTGCAGCAGCGCGGCAAACAGGATGGGCCGGTAGGTGACCTCCACGCTGTGCCCCGCCAATGCCTCGGGCAGGGCCTCGAAGGCCAGCGCCGCGTACGGCGAGATCGGGTCGAAGTAGAACGTCAGCCGCTTCATCAGACCGACTCGCCCTGGCGATGCGCCGGCCCGAGCCACAGGCCGCGGCGCTGCATCTCAGCGCGCCGGGCGGGCAGCTGGGCCAGGACGAGATCGCGCTGGCGGACCGGCGCACTGCCCCAGCCGGCGATTTCGTCCAGCCGACGCGCGCAGCCGCGGCACCAGCCGGTGGCCGCATCCATCTCGCAGACGTTGATGCAGGGCGAAGTGACCGGCGCCGTCATGCCTGCACCACATCGATGACCGGGGCACCGGTCAGCGCCTCCAGCTGCGCCGGCGTCAGCTTGAAGACGCCATTTGGATGCCCCGCGGCAGCCCAGATGATGTCGAAGCGGAACAGCTCCCGGTCGATGAAGAGCTGGGGCGGCGCCAGCCCGTCGGCCGGTGCAAAGCCGGCGGGCGACACCCCGCCGATGGAGAAGCCCGTGCGGGCCTTCACGTAGTCGGCATCGGCCCGGCCCAGCGGCCCGGTGTGGGGCTTGAGCCTGCCTTCGTCGACGCGCTTGTCGCCGGACGTGATGACCAGCACCGCGCTGTCGTCGGCCTTGCGGCGGAACACGACGGACTTGGCGATCTGGCCGAGCGTGACGCCGAGTGCATCGGCCGCTTCCTGCGCGGTGCGGGCGGCCACGTCGAGCCAGAGCGGCGCATGCGGATGGGCGCGTGCCGCCAGCGCAGCACTCACGCGCTGGAAACCTTCGGGACGGGAGTCGAGTTCAGCCATGGCCGCGATTGTCTCGCGCCCGTGCGAGCGGCTCATCGGCAGGCTCGGGCTGCGCCTTTGCTGCGTGCGGGCTCTCCGGCGCGAGCGGCGTGAACAACGGATGGGCCACCCGCACGGGCACCACGTCCAGCCGGGCCCCCAGCACGGTGTGGTCCTCGCAACCGCGGGCGCTGCTGCGCCAGCCGACGAGATCGGGCCCGCGGCGCAAGCGGAACTCGAAGCCGATGTCGGGACGCAGTTCCCCCGGTTCAGGCTTGGCCCGGTAGGCCAGGCCGTGAACCTCGGCGGCCGGCCCCTCCAGCAACTGCACGAGGGCAGCCAGGATGCAGTCATCCCCGAGGATGTCGAGGAAATAGCGCCCCGTGCGGCGGCGCGGCACGAAGCCCGGCGCGCCCGGCTCGATGCGCGGCTCGGCCAGCTTGTGCGCAGCGGGCGTGGTGCGACCGGTGACCAGGTCGTGCCGGTCGCCATGATCCAGGTAGCTCAGGCGGGCATCGCGCAGATTGAATGCCGGCAGCGCCGCATCGTGCGCAGCGCCCCCCAGATCGGCCAGCACCGCGCCGCTGCCGCCGATCACCTCCAGGGCCGGCCCGCGGATGACGACCGCTGCGTTCTCGTCGACCCCCAGGCCGAATCGATAGCCCAGCGCCTGCATTGCCGGCAGCAGGCGGCCGATGCGGCCGCGCTTCAGGAAGTGCTGGTCCACCAGCAGCTCGGGCGCGACGAAGCCGAAGCCCCGGTCGTACTCCTGCCCGGCACGCCACTGCCCGCGCAGCACGGCGAGGTTGTCCATCGCGTCGCGGAACATGAACCGGCTCATGACGGCCGCGCCGGCGCTGGTGCCGGCGATCACGCCGCCCGCAGCCCACGCGCGCCGGATGGCGTCCAGCATGGGCGTGGACCGGCCGCCGGGCTGCAGGGTGTCG